>CAMZHP010000136.1 GCA_947306845.1 uncultured Prevotellaceae bacterium | reverse complement strand
TGTTTGGCGAGAAATACGGCGACAAGGTGCGTGTGGTGCGCTTCGGTCCGAGCTGCGAGCTCTGTGGCGGCATCCATGCCCAATCCACTGGCCGCATCGGATTCTTCAAGATCATCTCCGAGAGCAGCGTGGCCGCCGGCATCCGCCGTGTGGAGGCCAGGACAGGCAAGGAGTTTGAAAATCTGTTCTATATCATGGAAGACCAACTGATGGCCATCCGCGAGATGTTCAACAATGCCAAGGACCTGCGTGGCGTATTGGAGAAATATGTCAGCGAGCATGATGCGATGAAGAAACAGATTGAGGGCTTCCGTGCCCAGACCGCCGAGCGCATCAAGGAACAGCTTGTATCACGCGTCCAGGACATCAACGGCATCCATGTGGTGAAGAGTGTGTTGCCCATCGACCCAGCCTCTGCCAAGGATTTGGTGTTCAAGGTGCGTCAGGACATCCCAGAGATGCTGGTCTGCGTCCTCGGCACCGTACATGATGGCAAACCCATGCTCAACGTCATGCTCAGCGAGGATATGGTGAAAGATCACCACCTCAACGCCGGACAACTGGTGCGCGAGGCCGCCAAGCTCATCAAGGGCGGCGGCGGTGGTCAGCCCCACTTCGCCTCCGCAGGCGGAAAAGACCCCGACGGTCTCTCTGCCGCCGTTGACAAGGTGGTGGAACTAGCCGTGAAATAAGAAAACACCATCTAAACAATGAGAAAAGCCCTCTTCGCCACCATCATGGCCATCATGGCATGCGGCGCAGTCGTTGCACAGCAACAGGACGGTGCCAACGCCCATGGTTATCCCATCTCACCTGTCCCTTTCACCCAAGTGAAAGTCACCCCGGGCACATTCTGGGGTCAGCGTCTGGAGGCCAGCCGGAGCGTGACCATCCCACTCGCCTTCTCGAAATGCGAGGAAACCGGCCGCTACACCAATTTCGTGAATGCCACCACCCATCTGAAAGACCCCTCGAAGACCTTCAAGGTGGGCGGCTATTCATTCGATGACACCGACCCCTACAAGACCATTGAGGGAGCCAGTTATATCCTTCAGACCTATCCCGACAAGAAGTTGGTGGCCTATATCGACTCCGTGCTTGATATCATCGCCGCTGCACAGGAACCCGACGGATATCTTTATACGTCGCGCACCCAGAATCCGCAGCATCCCCATGAATGGTCGGGCAACAAGCGTTGGGTGAAGGAAGAGGACCTCAGCCATGAGCTCTACAACCTGGGGCACATGGTAGAAGGGGCCATCGCCCACTACCAGGCAACGGGTTCGCGCAAGTTCCTCGACATCGCCATCCGCTATGCCGACTGTGTGGTGCGTGAGGTTGGTCCCAACCCTGGACAGGCCTGCGTAGTGCCAGGCCACCAGATCGCAGAGATGGCACTAGCCAAACTCTATCTCGTGACTGGTGAGCAAAAATATCTCGATGAGGCGAAGTTTTTCCTCGACTACCGGGGCAAGACCACCATCAAGCACGACTACTCACAGGCCCATCTGCCCGTAGTGGAACAGGATGAGGCCGTGGGTCATGCCGTCCGCGCAGCCTACATGTATGCCGGCATGGCCGATGTGGCCGCCCTCACCGGCGACAAGGCCTACATCGATGCTATCGACCGCATCTGGGAGAACATCGTCAGCAAGAAGCTCTATATCACGGGCGGCATCGGCGCCACCTCCAGCGGCGAGGCATTCGGCAAGAACTATGAGTTGCCCAACATGAGTGCCTACTGTGAGACCTGCGCCGCCATCGGCAATGTGTATGTCAACTACCGCCTTTTCCTGCTTCATGGTGAGTCGAAATACTATGACGTGCTGGAGCGTACCCTCTACAACGGACTCATCTCCGGCGTGTCGCTCGAAGGCAACGGCTTCTTCTATCCCAACCCACTGGAGTCGATGGGCCAGCACCAGCGTCAGGCATGGTTTGGCTGTGCCTGCTGCCCCAGCAACATCTGCCGTTTCATCCCCTCACTTCCCGGATATGTCTATGCCGTAAAAGACAGGAACGTATATGTCAACCTCTTCCTTTCCAACAGGAGTGAGCTCGACATTCAGGGAAAGCGTGTGGTGTTGGAGCAGGACACCCAATATCCCTGGGACGGCGACATCGCCATCAAGGTGGCCAAGAACCAGGCGGGGACATTTGCCATGAAAATACGCATCCCTGGATGGTTACGCAACCAGGTCGTTCCTAGTGACCTCTACCAATATACCGACAACAAGCGCCTCGCCTACAAGGTGACAGTCAATGGCAAGAAATCATCCTCTGGTGTGCTCACCGATGACGGATACCTGACCATCGACCGCTCCTGGCGCAAGGGCGACATGGTGATGATTCACTTCGACATGCAGCCACGCACAGTGAAGGCCAACCGCAAGGTGGAAGCTGATCGCGGCATGGTGAGTTTTGAGCGCGGACCGCTGGTCTATTGCGCTGAATGGCCCGACAACAACTTCGACCTGATGAGCGTCCTGACCAACCAATCGCCCGAGTTCTCCATCACCGATGCCACTATCGCCGACACGCCCATCAAAATGCTCATCACCCAGGCACAGACACTCAACTTTGACGCTCAGGGCCGTCTTTCTGTGAAAGATGTGGAGCTAAAACTCATCCCCTACTATGCTTGGTGCCACCGTGGTCCGGGCAAGATGCGCGTATGGCAGGCACAAGACCTGAGTGCCACCACCCCGGCGCAGCCCGCCACCATCGCATCGCAGTCGAAAGTCACCACATCCCACGAGACAGCCGCCATCAGCGCCATCAACGACCGCCTCATCCCCAAGGATGAGAACGACCGTTCGATACCATATTTCCACTGGTGGCCCAAGAAACAGTCGGCAGAATGGATCATCTATGAGTTTCCCCAACCTTCCACCGTGCAGAGCAGCACCGTCTATTGGTTTGACGATGGTCCGTGGGGCGGTTGCCGCGTTCCCAAATCCTGGCGCCTGCTCTATCAGTCACCAACGGGTGAATGGACTCCTGTGACAGGTGCAGACAAATACCCGTCGGTCAAGGGAGAGGCATGTACCGTCAATTTCGACCCTGTCGAGACCAAGGCCGTCAAACTGGAAATCACCCTGCCCGATGACAACTCCTCAGGCATCTATGAATGGGAAGTAAAATAAAATCGAAAATTGAAAATTGAAAATTAAGCGAGCAAAATGCGAATAAATTGGCATTTTGCTCGCTTAATCAGAATTTTGCACTATCTTTGCAATTTCAAAGCAATAACTATCATCAAGTATGCCTGACATATCCATCCGCGGCACGGAAATGCCACAGTCGCCCATCAGGAAACTGGCTCCCCTGGCCGCAGCTGCCAAAAAGAGAGGTACCAAAGTTTATCATCTGAACATCGGCCAGCCCGACCTGCCCACTCCCCGAGAAGGCCTCGACGCCCTGAAGAGCATCGACCGTGATATTCTGGAGTACTCCCCTTCACAGGGTTACCAGAGCTTTCGTGAGAAACTGGTAGATTATTACGCCAAGTACAACATCATGGTGACCGCCGATGACATCATCATTACGTCGGGCGGCAGCGAGGCCGTGCTGTTCGCTTTCCTTTCCTGCCTCAATCCCGGCGACGAGATCATCGTGCCAGAGCCCGCATACGCCAACTATATGGCCTTCGCCATCTCGGCAGGTGCCAAAATCAAGACGATAGCCACCACCATCGAGGAAGGTTTCTCCCTGCCCAAGGTGGAGAAATTCGAAGAGCTCATCAACGAGCGCACCCGCGCCATCATGATATGCAACCCCAACAACCCGACAGGTTATCTCTATACCCGGCGCGAGATGAACCAGATACGCGACCTGGTGAAGAAATACGACCTCTACCTCTTCTCCGACGAAGTCTATCGCGAATATATCTACACCGGCTCACCCTACATCAGCGCCTGCCATTTGGAAGGCATCGAGCAGAATGTGGTGCTCATCGACTCCGTGTCGAAGCGCTATTCCGAATGCGGCATCCGCATCGGCGCCCTCATCACCAAGAACGCTGAGGTGCGCGCCGCCGTGATGAAGTTCTGCCAGGCACGCCTGTCTCCTCCCCTCATTGGCCAGATTGTGGCTGAGGCCTCGCTTGATGCTTCTGAGGAGTATCTGCGCGATGTTTACGATGAGTATGTAGAGCGCCGCAAATGCCTCATCGACGGGCTCAACCGCATCCCTGGTGTATATTCCCCCATCCCCATGGGCGCTTTCTACACGGTAGCCAAACTGCCTGTCGATGACGCAGAGAAATTCTGTCGCTGGTGCCTGGAGAAGTTTGAATACGAAGGTGCCACGGTGATGATGGCTCCTGCCTCAGGCTTTTACACCACTCCCGGAGCCGGCATCAATCAGGTGCGCATCGCATACGTACTCAAGAAAGATGACCTCAACCATGCCTTGCTGGTACTCCGCAAGGCCCTGGAGGCATACCCCGGACGCGAGCCCAACGAGTAGCCAATGAACCTCCCCCTGTTCATAGCACGACGTATTTACCGCGATGATGAAGGACGGAAGCAGGTGAGCCGCCCCGCCATCCGCATCGCCACCGCTGGTGTGTCCATCGGTCTGGCGGTGATGATCATCTCGGTCTGCGTAGTGCTGGGATTCAAGCACACCATCCGCGACAAGGTGATAGAATTTGGCAGCCACATCACCGTAGCCGACTACATGGCCCTGCAATATGAGGCCATCACTCCCGTCTGCATGGATGACAGCACCATGACGATGCTGGGCAATATCCCAGGTGTCGCCCATGTGCAGCGCTATGCACTCAAGCAAGGCATTCTGAAAACCGACAATGACTTTCTCGGGGTGATGCTCAAGGGCATGGGGCCTGAGTATGACACCACATTCATTGCCCAGTTTCTTGAGGAGGGCGAGCTGCCAGCCTTCAGCGATCAGGAAAGCAGCAACAAAATCCTTGTGTCACGCATCATCGCCGACAAGCTGCAACTGCACACCGGCGACCGCATCTTCGCCTACTTCATGGGTGATGACAATGTGCGCACCCGGCGCTTCACGGTCTGCGGCATTTACCGCACCGACCTGAAGCATTTCGACGAGACACTTTGCCTCACCGACCTCCGTACGGTGGTGAAACTCAACGGATGGGAGTCAGACCAAGCCAGCGGTGCCGAGATCACCGTCAGCGACTTCGCGCGGCTTGACGAAGCCGACCTATTGATGAACAACCTGGTGGACCGCACACAGGACAAATACGGAGCCACCTACTCATCACTCACCATCCAGCGCTCCTATCCCAGCATTTTCGCCTGGCTCGACCTGCTCGACCTCAACGTATGGATTATCCTCGCCCTCATGGTGGCGGTGGCAGGCTTCACCATGGTGTCGGGATTGCTCATCATCATCATTGAGCGCACCAACATGATCGGCACGCTCAAGTCGATGGGAGCCAAGAACAAGACCATACGCCACACCTTCCTGTGGTTTGCGGTCTTCATCATTGCCAAAGGCATGGCCATCGGCAACATCATCGGCATCGGCCTCTGCCTCCTGCAACGGACAACAGGACTCGTAAAACTTGACCCCGAGACCTATTATGTGGATGTGGTGCCCGTGGAACTCAACGTGCCCGCCATCCTGCTCATCAACATCGCCACACTTATTATCAGCATCATCGTGCTCATCGCTCCGAGCTTCCTTGTGTCGCATATCGACCCTGCAAAATCGATGAAATATGAGTGATTTTACCGATTTTTTATCCTTTTTCTCACATTACCTCATTATTCTACAAATAAGGCATTAAAAATTGCACATTTTTTTTTGAATTGTGCAAACTTCGTATTACCTTTGCACAATATTTGAGAAATTGTGCAATGGAACTCAATCTAAGTTTCAATCAACTGATCGCGAAGAGCATTGTATCCAATTGGGACTATGATGCGCTGACAGACTACAAAGGAGCAACCTTGCAGTACAAGGATGTTGCCCGCAAGATAGAGAAGATACATATCGTCATGGAGCATGCTGGTGTGCAGAAAGGTGACAAAATCGCCCTCTGCGGCCGCAACAGCGCCCATTGGGGTGTGACCTTCCTGGCCATACTCTCCTACGGTGCCGTGGCAGTGCCCATACTCCATGAGTTCAATGCCGAACAAATCCACAACATAGTCAACCACAGCGGTTCACGCCTGCTTTTTGTGGGTGATGTGGTGGCGAAGAGCATTGACCCCGAACAGATGCCAGACCTGGAAGGCATCATCTATCTGCCCGATTTCTCACTTTTTACCACCCGCTCCGACCAACTCACCTATGCCCGTGAGCATCTCAACGAACTCTTTGGGATGAGATATCCCAATGCGTTCCGCAAAGAGCACATCCGGTATCATGAGGATCAGGAAGAAGAGCTGGCACTGATCAACTACACCAGCGGCACGACGGGATTCTCCAAAGGCGTCATGCTTCCCTACCGTGCCATCATGGGCAACATCAACTTCATCTTCAAGCATCTGGCGGTACCCCACATGAAGCCCCACAGCAACATGCTTTGCATTCTGCCCATGGCCCACATGTATGGCATGGCGGTGGAATTTCTCTATCCCTTCAGCTATGGCATCCACCTCTTTTTCCTCACCCGTCTCCCCTCACCCGCCATCATCGCACAGGCTTTCTCAGAAGTAAAACCGGCATTGGTGGTCGCTGTTCCCCTCATCATAGAGAAGATCATCCGCAAGAAAGTATTCCCGAAGATTCAGAACAACCTGGTCAGGCTCTTGCTCAACATGCCAGTTATCAGCAAGAAGGTAAAGCAAAAGATCTGCGGACAGGTGTATGAGGCATTCGGCGGACAGGCCTATGAGATGATCATCGGCGGGGCAGCCATCAACCAAGAGGTGGAAGCTTTCCTCAAGAGCATCGAATTTCCCTACACAGTGGGCTACGGTACGACGGAGTGCGCACCGCTTATCTCCTACAGCGACTACCACGACTACGTGCCCGGCAGTTGCGGGCGCGCTGTCACGGGCATGGAAGTGCGCATCCTGAGCAGCGACCCTATGCACAAGGAGGGCGAGATTGTCACCCGTGGGCAGAACGTGATGCTGGGCTACTACAAGAACGAGGAAGCCACTCACGAGGCCATCGACGAGGATGGCTGGTACCATACTGGCGACCTGGGCACCATGGATGCCGCCGGCAATATTTTCATCCGCGGTCGCAAGAAGAACATGCTGCTCTCCGCCAATGGTCAGAATGTATATCCCGAAGAGATTGAGGACAAGCTCAACTCGATGGCTATGGTGAGCGAGTGCATTGTCATCCAGCGCGGTGATAAATTCATCGCCCTCGTCTATCCCGACTATGAGGAGGCCCGCTCTATCGGCTTCACCGACGAAGACCTGGCCAACGTGATGGAGCAGAACCGCCAGGAGCTCAATGCTGCCATTCCTGCCTACAGCAAGATAGCCGCCATCGAGATCCGCAAGGACGAATTTGCCAAGACTCCCAAAAAGAGCATCAAGAGATATCTGTACCAAGAAACATAGACTTAGACATAACCAACATGGAAAATATAGCCAACTTCAACTCACTCATCGAAAAGAGCATCAAGGAGAACTGGAACCTGGATGCACTCACCGACTACAAAGGCATCACGTTGCAGTATCATGACGTGGCCCGCAAGATAGAGAAGCTGCACATCATGTTTGAGAACAGCGGTGTGAAACGTGGTGACAAAATCGCACTGTGCGGCCGCAACAGTGCGGGATGGGCATCCGCCTTCCTCGCCACCCTCACCTACGGAGCCGTGGCAGTGCCCATACTCCATGAGTTCACTGCCGACCAGATTCACAACATCGTCAATCACAGCGAGGCGAAGTTGCTCTTTGCCGGTGATGTGGTATCAACGCAGGTTGACCCCACCAAGATGCCAGCCATCGAAGGCATCATCTACATCCCCGACTACTCGCTGCTCTTCTCCCGGTCGGACAAATTGACTTTTGCCCGTGAGCACCTCAACGAGATGTTCGGCAAGAAATTCCCCAAGTATTTCCGACAGGAGCATGTCTCCTATTACAAGGAACAGAGTCCCGAAGAGCTGGCCCTCATCAACTACACCAGCGGTACGACAGGTTTCTCCAAGGGTGTCATGATACCCTACCGCGCCATCTGGAGCAATTTCGACTTCGCCTGCCATGCCATGGGCAACAA
>CAMZHP010000135.1 GCA_947306845.1 uncultured Prevotellaceae bacterium | reverse complement strand
GACCGTTGAAATAGTCACCGTAGTTGCAGAACGCCTCACCCAGTCCGTGGCTGTAATAGAGCATGGAGGTAACGCCGTCGAAGCGGAAACCGTCGAAATGATATTCTTCGAGCCAGAATTTGCAGTTGGACAGAAGGAAATGTATCACATTGTCTTTCCCGTAATCGAAGCATAACGAGTCCCAGGCGGGGTGCTCATGTTTGTCTCCGGGATAGAAATACTGGTTGGGGTCACCGGCCAGATTGCCTAATCCTTCCACCTCATTCTTTACAGCGTGTGAGTGCACGATGTCCATGATGACTGCAATACCGTTTTTATGGGCAGTATCGATAAGAGACTTGAGTTCCTCGGGAGTACCAAAACGGCTGGAAGCGGCAAAGAAAGAACTTACATGGTAGCCGAAGGAACCATAGTAAGGATGCTCCTGTATGGCCATTATCTGGATGCAGTTGTAGCCGTCCTCGATGATCCTTGGAAGCACATTATCTCTAAATTCCACATAGGAACCCACTTTTTCTGCATCCTGCGACATGCCGATATGGCATTCGTAAATCAGCAGTGGGTTGACATTGGGCTTGAATGATTTCTTCTTCCACACATAAGGCTGCTCGGGATTCCACACCTGTGCCGAGAAGATTTTGGTCACGTCATCCTGGACAACACGCTGTGCCCAGGCGGGAATGCGCTCCCCCTCGCCTCCGTTCCAATGGACATGCATCTTGTAGAGGTCACCATGTTTCATGGCTTTGGAGGGCAACTTGACTTCCCAGTTGTCAGTTCCTGCTACTCGCTTCAGTCTATATTTTTCGTTTTCAGACCAATTATTGAAGTCGCCAACCAAATAGATGTCCGTAGCAGTCGGGGCCCACTCACGGAACACCCATCCACGAGCTGTTTTATGCAGACCATAATAATCATAGCCTGAGGCAAAGTCACGCAGCGAGGTCTTACCGTTTTTGGTTAACTGTCCGATCTTCCACTCAGCATGGTCGTGGCGTCCTTTGATAGCATCCTCATAGGGCTCAAGATAGGGGTCTTTGGCTACAAGACCAATATGTTTAGGAGTCTTCGGCTTGGTTGTCGTCTTTTTGACGGATGCCGTTTGTTTGGCTGTCTTGGTTGTCTTTTTTTCTGCCATAGTGCTGTTGTGCTTAAAGATGTTTTAGTTTAGCATTTCACTTTGAAAATGGCTTTCCTGATTTCAGGCTCCTCTGTGATGCAAGGGGCATGACCGTCTTGAGGAAAGAAGATGGCGAACATTCCAGGGCGGCATGTGACAAAGCTCTGGGCGGCCACACCAGGGAATTTTGCCATGTCTTTCACCTCATCGTAGTCGGCCTCGGGAAGGCACTCTGTGGGTATATACCCATAGGTTTCCTCACCAGAAATAGGAATTTGGATGTCTGCCATGATTCGGTGGGTCTCCACCACGGCCTCCTCGGGAGTTTTCCCCTTGGCTGCTTGGATGTTGACAAAAAGGTCGTCTCCCATAATGGGATGCTTCCCTGTTTCCAGGGTGTCGAGTTGATTGTCTTTCAAGAACTGTGCCACTGTCTTAAAGAGCGGATGAAGACAGATGTACTTCTCGAAATTTTGGAGTGTGTCAATAATCATGTCTGATAAATTTATCGTTTGGTTCAGTCTGTGTATCGTTGTCCGTTGACGTAATGTCCTCGTGCGGTGATCTGTCCTCCGGCTTTCATGTTGCGTTCCACGAAATTCCCGTCGCGAACACCATTTTTGTAAGAGCCTTCAAAGCGTTTGCCATCGGCGGTCTCCTCAAGGGCCTGACCGTGACGGATGCCACGGTGGAAATTGCCTTTGAAACGCGAACCGTCATGATAGTGTATGGTTACCTGACCTTCGAATTTTCCATCACGAAACTCACCTTCAAAACGGTCGCCATTTCTCTTTTGGAGTTTCCCTACTCCACTCTGCTTGTCCTTGTACCAGTTGCCTGTATAGACATCACCGTTTTTCCAGGTGTAGGTTCCAGCACCTGAGCGTTCCCCATCAAGGAAGCGTCCCACATAGGTGTCACCGCTTTTGTATTTCACCCTGCCCATGCCTGTGCGCTCTCCCCTGACATACTCTCCATCATAGACATCACCGGTGTCGTGGAAGGTGTAAACGCCTCTGCCGTGCGGGAGGTCCCTTTGCCACATGCCATCATAGGTGTCGCCACCGTCATAGTAGTTGACGCCTTTGCCCGAGCGCTCGTTGTTGACCCAGTTGCCGCGGTAGGACACACCGTTGCCCCAATTGAACACTCCATAGCCGTTTTTCATATCGTCCTTCCACATCCCGTCATAATATTGACCAGATGAGAAAGTGTACTTCCCTTTTCCGTCACGCTTGTCCTGCAGCCATCGGCCCTCATACTTGTCTCCGTTGTAGTAGAACATGGTTCCGTCACCTTGCTGCATGTCACGGTACCAGTATCCCTCATACCTGTTCTTGTTCATGAAATAGTATGTACCTTTCCCATGCATCTGGTTTTGGTAATACTGTCCCACATATTTTTCTCCATCTGAAAATGTAAAGACACCGTTGCCTTGTTTCTTGCCTTTCACAAATTCTCCCTTATATTTGTCTCCGTTGCGGTAAGTCATCTCGCCACTACCATGAGGTCTTCCACCCTGAATCTCTCCTTTATAGATGGCACCCTCCTTTTTCAAGTCCAGAGTACCGAAAGTAACATTCTGAGCGTCAACGGATATGGTAATGAGAGACAATAAATATATGAATATAAAATTGCCTATTTTCATTTCTTCTTCGGATTTTCACCCCAAAATTAATAAAAAAAAGTGGAGGCAAATAAAAAAATTGTATTTTTTTAATTCTTATGCCATTTTATGAACAAAAATTATCAATTGGGGAATGAAAATTCGGGAGTTTTGGAGATTAGGAGTTTTGGAGTTTAGACGTATGTATCGTTTGTTGAAGTGGACTTCACACATTCTAATGCTCGGGCGGGAAATCCGCCCGAGCATTTATGATACAAGTTGTTGTTTCATCTTATTGTGAGACAGTTTTCACATCTTTGTCTTCTGGGGTGAAGAGCAGGCCGTGACATGTTTTTGCATCCGCTTTGTAGGCCTTCAACTCCACTTTCGACCAGTCAATCTTGTCTGTCGATTGGGCCACTGGGACATGGGGGATGAGCGAACCATCGCGCACCAGGATGACACAAGGTATCTTACCTGCCTCAATGGTCTGATAGCCTCCCTCATATACCTTGCCAGTCTGATAGTCAATCCATTTGCCGCGTGGGAGATAGCAGGTGCGGCTGTTGCCTGTTTCAAGCAAAGGGGCCACCAGTATCTGTTCGCCAAACATATATTCGTCTTCCACCAGCCATGCTCCTGGGTCTTCGGGAAATTCCACCAGCAACGCCCTGACCATGGGAAGTCCTCGGTTGGAACAGTCCTTTGCCTGCGCATATACATAAGGCATGAGCTTGTATTTCATCTCAGCACTGGCACGGAAAGCGTCGGTGAATGACTTGCTGATGAGCCACGGTTCCGTGGGAGGTGCACCATGTGCTCTGGTATGTGAGGAAAGGAAGCCAAATGGGAGCCACCTCCTATAAATATCTTCTGGCGATGCGGTGACAAAGCCGCCCATGTCATGGCTCCAGAAAGAGAAGCCGCTGAGTCCGAAACTCAGTCCGCCTCGCAGGTCACCCAACATACCTATATCGTTGGTGGCGGCATCTCCTCCCCAGTGAAGCGGGAAACGCTGCGAACCTGCCCATGCGCTGCGTGCCCAGATGACTCCTTCGCCTGAATGTTCCTTTACCGCGTTCCACAATGCCATGTTGTAGCGCAGCGGATATAGGTTGTGCTCATAGAAACCTGTTTGACCGCTGGCATACAATCCGTTGAAGGGAGCAGCCTCTCCGAAATCGCATTTGATAGCACCCACACCTTGATCAATCAAATGTCCTATCTTGTCCTGATACCATTTGATTGTTACGGGATTAGACAAGTCCAATACGGCATCCTCATATGGAAGACCTCCCATCCCATTGCGCACATGCATGTTGTTGTCCACGATCTCCTTGAAATAGCGGTTTTTAGGAGTGAAATATGGCAGTTGCCACAGACAGGTATGGAATCCGTCCTTGCGCATGGTTTTCAACATGCCCACAGGGTCGGGGAAACGGTCCTTGGCAAACTCATAGTCGCATTGCCAGTCAACACCAAACCAACCGGTGTCAAAGTGAATCACATCAGAGGGGATGCGGTTGGCTCTGAGTTGTCGGGCTATCTCAAGGCCCTCTTGTTGGGAGAAATAGGTGATGCGGCTCATCCATGTTCCAAATGTCCATAACGGCAGCATCGGACTCTTGCCGGTCACATTGGTGTAAGCATCGAGAATTTCCTTGGGTTGTCCGAAAAAGATGAAGAAATCCATTTCCTCATCACCCATGAACAGCCGCTGTGCGCCTATATAACTGGCACCAAAGTCACAGGTGACAGGAGCACTGGTGTGCATGAAGATGCCATAGCCTCGGTTGCTGAAATAGAACGGAACGGGTTTGTACATGCCGTCAGTCTCGGGACCTTGGGGATCGGTCACATACAGATGCACTTTCTGCCCCACTTTATTAAGAGAGGTAAATGACTCTCCGCAGCCATAAAGACGCTCTCCGGGAGATAATAGGAAAACAGGATTCACACTCCGTGAGTTGTCCGCCCCTCGTTTGATGAAACTGAATGGCAGGAGTTTGACCTGCGTGGAATCATTATCAATAATCGAACGTGTCTGGGTGAGAATTTTCCCGGTTTTATCGCGCAGAATGAGGCGCCAGGGATGTCGTTGTATCTCGATCGTACCATGGTTGCTGATATAGATTACTTTTCCGTTGCGCTCAGTGGCTTTCCATCCATGGGAGGCCGCAGCCAGATCGGCACCCCCAACCTTTGCCTTGAATTCCTCCGAAAACATCGGGTCATCGGCATCGGTGTCCTTAGGGATGATGGGGGTTGTAAGCATTCGTATCCTCACGGTGCGCTCATCAATGAAATCAAATCGCAGACTGAGGTTGGGGTCGTTATCATACTGTGTGTCGGGGAAGTCGAGCATCTGCATCCTTACCGGCCAGTAGCCATTGAGGTTGAAGGCCTGGCGTGGTGACAGCCGGTAGCGTTTCCAATTCACTAAACCTTGAGCGGTTCTGACATCCCATGCTGCCAGACTGTCAGCTAAAAAATAGGTGTTGGATAGATCGCTGAAATCGGTTGACATGTCCTTTGCCATGTTCTGTAGGTACTGCACTCCGGCATTGGTCTGAATCTGAGCTGTTGCAGTTTGGGCCAGAAAGATGATTGCCAGAAAGAGAAATGCTTTTTTTGCCATGATATTATAAGATAGTGATTAGTTTCTTGTCGCAAAAGTACGAAGAAGCATGAGAAAAGCCAAATAAAAACGCGACTTTTTCAGATTTGGCAAGACTTCGGATTATTTGAAATGTTTTTTTATCAACACAATCTGCTTTTTTATTTCGCCAAGTGATACTATTTTTATACTTTTGTCGAGTTTTTAAATACAACACATCAACAAACAATAATGAAAAGACATCTGTTGCATATCGCAATTTTCTGGGTTGCAAGCACATTGCTCACCCATGCAGCCATCTTTACGACAAATGGAGACGGCACGGTTTATTCTTTTGAAAAATTGTCAACTGTCAATGGCAGTGGAGTAAAAAAGGAGGGTAGCCTGTACGTCCTCACGGGGACTTGCACTATCGCCAAAGGAGACCAATTCACTATTGACAATGGTGCTACGGTAGCTTTTGATGAGGAATCAGAACTGGTTATCGAGGGAACCAGCGACCTTTGTGCTTCGTCCACCACAAAACTGACAAAGTTGGAAAATGCGAAGAATTGCCGGGGAATCACCCTGCAAGGCAGTAACGGGAATGCCATTCAGGTGGCCAACCTTTTTTTTGAATATGTGGGACTCCGTTGTGCTGTAGACACGGATATCCGTTCCTGCCATTTCCTGCGTCATAATGGTTCCTCTTCGGGTGCGTTGTATTTGGGAAGCGATGGAGCTTCGTTCCATATCATAGACTGTACTTTCGAGGATTGTCAGAAAGCAGCCATCGGAGGTGCAGCCAATTACCGCTGCCCTGCCGTCATTGAGGGATGTACGTTCAGCAGGAATTCTCAAGCCAATGGCAATGTGCCGCAACTCAACTTGACAGTGGCCTCCAAGATAGAGATTCGCAACTGTATGGTAGAGGGTGACCCCAACCTAACTATGGTCGGAGGTATTGCCATCTCCAACTTCATGGGATATGAGGGGACAAAGGCTATCATCGAAGGTTGCACCATCAAGGATAACAGATACGGCATCACTACGTTGGGCATCACGGATATTACCATTGCCAACAACCAACTGATAGCCAACAACCATGAGGTAAATGCCAATAATGGTGGCAGTGGAATCAGCCTCTATGATCCTTATTTGAAACAGACAGCCTATATCTCTGGCAACCATATTGAGGGTAATCTTTGGGGCATCACAGTCATTGGATGTGGTGAAGTCAATATAGGAAAGACGGAGGTGTCATCAGAAGCTGCCGACTACAATCCCGGGCGCAATGTTTTTGTGAACAACGGGAATAATGGCCTGCTGTACGATATCTATAATAATTCCACCAACACGGTTTATGCACAAGGCAATATCTGGAATGTGGAAAATCAAGATAGGGAAAGCATTGAGAAAGTTGTTTTCCACAAGAATGACAATCCCTCGCTGGGTGAGGTTATTTTCATGCCAGCGGGTGATGCTGCTGGGATTAAACAGGCCATAGCAGATAAAAGGAACAATGCTATTTTTCGGGTAGATGGCTCCAAGGTGACGGGCACGTTCCTACCCCACGGTATCTATATCATCAATGGCAAAAAAGTAATTAGATGAACCGGTTGATCCTGGCTTTGCTCTTCCTCTTATGTGGCATCGGTGCCCATGCCCAGAGATTGCTTCGTGACGTCAACAAGTTGCGTGACTGCGACTTACTTTTTGTGGTGGCTCCGATTGCGAATGCCATTACAGAGGTGACAAAAGGCAGGCATTCGTTGCCTATCGACCATGTGGCCATTTTTTTCTGGAAAGACAGCCAGCCTATGGTCATTGAGGCGAACTACAAAGGAGTTGTGCAAAGACCACTCAATGAATTTCTCCATGAATCGTCCATGATATTGGTGGGGCGTGTCAAGGGAGACTTGGACAAACCAGCTTCTCTCCAAAGAGCTCATGAATTCTTGGGCCGCCCCTATGACTATGTCTATCTCCCAGGAAATGAAGCCATCTATTGCAGCGAACTGGTTCAGTTGTCGTATGCCGGCCATGACGGAAAGCTCTTTTTCCCCCCTATTCCCATGTCATTCCATGATGATGACGGTGTGATAACACCATTTTGGAGCGATTTCTATTCACGCCGTGCTTTGGATGTACCTGAAGGGGTGTCAGGAACCAATCCTGGAGAACTGTCAAGACGCAAGTGTGTGAGAATCAAGTATAAAATGACTCCTTTTGCTAAGTAAACATAGCATTATGCAATTCTTTGAATGAAAAAAAACAAAAAAAATCCCACATCATCTTTTTTTTAGGGGGAAATGATTAATTTTGCAGGGAAATCAGCATCGTTTTAATTCTAACTATATTCAAGATTATGAAAATTGACCAATTCAACTTTGCCGGCAAGAAGGCAATTGTACGCGTGGACTTCAATGTTCCCCTGGATGAGAACGGAAAAATCACTGACGACACCCGCATCCGCGGTGCTCTTCCCACTCTGAAGAAAATTCTCGCTGATGGTGGTGCGCTCATCATCATGTCACACATGGGCAAGCCCAAAGGCAAGGTTAATGCCAAATTCTCCCTCGGCCAGATTGTTGACGCCGTGGCTGCTGCTCTGGGCACAGAGGTGAAGTTCGCTCCTGACTGCGCTAATGCCAAAGAGGCTGCTGATGCCTTGAAGCCAGGTGAGGTGCTGTTGCTGGAGAACCTCCGTTTCTATCCGGAGGAGGAAGGCAAACCCGTGGGCATTGAGAAGGATGACCCCGCTTACGATGACGCCAAGAAAGCCATGAAAGCCAGCCAGAAAGAATTTGCCAAGACATTGGCCAGCTATGCCGACTGCTATGTAAACGATGCCTTTGGCACCGCTCACCGCAAGC
>CAMZHP010000134.1 GCA_947306845.1 uncultured Prevotellaceae bacterium | reverse complement strand
TGGCAGGTATGACCGGTACCGCCATCACCGAGGCCGGTGAGTTCTGGGATATCTACAAGCTCGACGTGGTGGAGATTCCCACCAACAAGCCCGTGGCCCGCAATGACATGAACGACCGCGTTTACAAGACCCAGCGCGAGAAATACAAGGCCGTCATCGACGAGATTGTCGCCATGCGCGAGTCAGGCCGTCCCACCCTTGTGGGTACCACCTCCGTCGATATCTCCGAGTTGCTCTCCCGCATGCTCAAGATGCGCAATATCCCCCACAACGTGCTCAACGCCAAGTTGCACCAGCGTGAGGCCGACATCGTGGCTCAGGCAGGCCGCAGCACTCCCGGTGAGGTGATTGACCAGAACGGGAACAAGAAAGAATGTATGCTGGGCGCCGTGACCATCGCCACCAACATGGCCGGTCGTGGTACCGATATCAAGCTCACCCCAGAGGTAAAGGCTGCCGGCGGTCTGGCCATCATCGGCACCGAGCGCCATGAGAGCCGCCGCGTCGACCGCCAGTTGCGTGGTCGTGCCGGCCGTCAAGGCGACCCAGGCAGTTCGGTATTCTACGTATCGCTTGAGGACAAGCTCATGCGTCTGTTCGCCTCCGAGCGCATCGCCAAGGTGATGGACAAGTTCGGTTTCCAGGACGGCGAGCGTATCGAGCACAAGATGATCAACAATAGCATCGAGCGTGCTCAGAAGAAAGTGGAGGAGAACCACTTCGGCATCCGTAAACGTCTGCTCGAATACGATGATGTGATGAACCAGCAGCGCAAGGTGATCTATGAGAAGCGCCGCCACGCCCTGATGGGAGAGCGCATCGGCATGGACATCGCCAACGTGTTCTGGGACCGTGTGGTGAGCATCGTCAACAACAATTCCGGTGACTACCATGCCTGCAGCGACATGTTTGTGAAGACCTTCTATATCGAGTGCCCCTTCACCGAGCAGGAGTTGGCCTCCACCAACCGCGATGCCCTCTGCGAGAAAGCCTACACCGCTGTGATGGATGCCTTCAAGGCACGCATGGACAAGTTGCAGGCGCTCACCTGGAGCGTCATCAAAGATGTCTATGAGCAGCAGGGACAGATATACCAGCGTGTGAATGTCCCGATGACCGACGGACGCGGTTTCATGAACATCCCCTGCGACCTGAAAGAAGCCTATGACACCGAGTGCAAGTCGGTGGTCAAGCAATTTGAGAAAGTGGTGATGCTACACATCATCGACGACTGCTGGAAAGAGAACCTGCGTCTGCTCGACGAGTTGAAGCACAGCGTGCAGAACAGTGCCTCGATAGAGCAGAAGGACCCGCTGGTCATCTTCAAGATTGAGAGTGCCAAACTCTTCGACGACATGATTGACGAAATGAACAACCGCACCACCGAGATTCTCTCCCGCGGACAGTTGTATCAGCCCGAGCAAACTCCCGAACAGGCACAACAGCAGCGCCGTCTTTCGGAGGCGGCTCCTGAGAAGCACAGTCAGCGTTTCAATGAGAGCAAGGGCGACGAGATGGTGGACCAGGGCCAGAAGGCTGCTGCCAGCCACGACACCCGCGCCACCGCCGCACAGCGCACCCAGCCCATCAAGAAGGATAAGTTGCCCGGTCGCAACGACCCATGTCCCTGCGGCAGTGGCAAGAAATTCAAGCAATGCCACGGTAAGGGGTTGGTGTAAGATAGTGGTGAGAGGTGAGAGATATGAGTATTTCAACACAGAGATACAGAGATACAGAGATTATATTCTTTGTAACTCTGTGTTGAAAAACTCAGGACACACTTTCAAAAAGATCTCAGTATCTCTGTGTTGAAAAATTCAGAGCGCACTGGCAAAAAAGATCTCTGTATCTCTGTACCTCTGTGTTGAAAAAACCGGAGCACTCTGGAAAAAAGATCTCCGTATCTCTGTAACTCTGTGTTGAAATTAAAACTTTTTAGATAAGAAATATATGATTAGCATCAAGGGCCTGAGAAAGGCATTCGGCGACAATGTTGCCGTGGATATTGATGAGTACAGCATTCAGGATGGTGAACTCATCGGATTGGTAGGCAACAACGGAGCGGGCAAGACCACCTTGTTCCGTCTGATGCTCGACTTGCTGAAAGCAGACAACGGCACTGTGGAATATACCTACGAGGACGGCAGTATTATCAATCCCGCCCAGAGCGAGGAATGGAAAAACCGCACCGGAGCCTATATCGACGAGGGGTTCCTCATCGACTTTCTCACGCCGGAGGAGTACTTTGAGTTCATCGGCAAAGTGAGCGGTTTGACAAAGGCTGAGGTGGAAGAACGGTTGGCCGCCTATGAGCGGTTGATGGCTGGTGAGATCTTAGGGCACAAGAAGCTCATCCGCGACCTGTCGGCTGGCAACAAGCACAAGGTGGGCATCATCTCCGCGCTCCTCACCCGTCCGAACCTGGTCATCCTCGACGAGCCCTTTAATTTTCTCGACCCCTCAAGCCAGACCATTCTGAAGCATACGCTGACAGAATATAATAAGGAGACAGGAGCCACCATCATCATCAGCAGCCACAATCTGGCGCACACCATCGACATTAGTTCACGCATCACCCTGCTTGAGCATGGCCACATCATGAAAGACCTGGCCAACACCGACCACAGCGCAGCCGAGGAACTGGAGTCTTATTTCGATGAGGCAGCCGAGGGTGGTATGACTGAAGAAGCCCCCATCCAGGAGGAAACTGAGAAGGAGGAAACGCCTGTTCAGGAGCCCCCTATTCAGGAGGAGGCACCCAGCGCAGAGGAATAGGAGGAGTCTGTACGGAAAGCACGACAAGACAGAGAGTTGTAAATAACAATTTATAAAATAAGTCGTGGCAATTCTTCGACGAGCAAAACGAAAAGGTCGAACGCGTGTTAAACATATAAACATGTAATTACCATGTAATTGTTCATTCATTTTTTCGTTATCAACGCCCCCTGCCCCCTCTAATCTTAGAGGGGGAGTTAGTTACCATTTCTTAAATAGGAGTTAGCAACATGATAAGCAAGAACAAACAGAAACTGTTGCGGCAACTGGAGCAGAAGAAGCACCGGGCAGCAACAGGTTTGTTTGTGGCTGAAGGTCCGAAGGTGGTGGGCGACCTGCTTGCCATAGGGCCAGCAGAAACACTCATCGCCACCGAGGAATGGGCAACACTGCATCCAGATGCCGAGACGCGGGAATGGATCATCGTCAACGAAGACGAACTGCGGAGGGTGAGTTTCTTGCAACATCCCCAACAGGTGATGGGCACCTTTGCCTTGCCCCACCACGAGGAGGACATGGAGGAAGCCATCCGACACATCACCAGCGAGTTATGCCTTGCTCTCGACGGTGTGCAGGATCCCGGCAATGTGGGCACCATCATCCGCATCGCCGACTGGTTTGGCATCCAACACATCTACTGCTCACCCGACACCGCCGACGCCTACAGTCCGAAAGTGGTGCAGGCCACGATGGGCAGCATCGCCCGCGTGGAGGTGGTCTATACCGACCTCAACCTGTTGGCCACCCAATTGCCAGAGGGTACACCTGTCTATGGCACAGTGCTCGACGGCGAAGACCTCTACTCCACCCCACTCACCTCACATGGCCTGCTCGTCATGGGGAATGAGGGCAAGGGCATCAGTGCCCGCATGGCATCACGGCTCACCCACCGTCTGCTCATCCCGCCCTACCCCGCCGGGCGCGCTACCGCCGACAGTCTCAACGTGGCCATCGCCACCGCCATCTGCTGCGCGGAGTTTAGGAGGAAAGTGAAGAGTGAAGAGTGAAGAGTGAAGAGTGAAGAATTTTGAGAGTGAAGAATTTATAGAAGAATGGAAAAGGAGTTTTTATATAAGAATAGGAGTTTTTCCTCGTGTCTCAACACCGCGTATGTGTGGTTTTGTGACAATTTCAGGACGATTGTGCGCGTCACCTGGCTTCCTTTGCTGATTTACGGCATATTTGCAGGTCTGTCTCTCGTCTGCACCCTCCGTGACGCACGAATTGTAGAATTCGCGGAGCAATCACCCGGTCTGTTCCTCACTATTTTTATCGTGGCCAACATCGGTGTGTTGGCATGTTACCTATGGGCATGGAGCCGGCTTTTAAGCCTGCTCAACGGGCTGACCAGCAAGAAGAACATCCTGCTTCTGCTCATCCTTTTCCTCAGCGACATCGTCATTGGCTGCATCATCGGAGGAATTCTTTTTGGAGGATTCTGGCTGCTGTTCCGTCACCAAGAAGTCACACCTGCCGTCTGCCTCCTTGATAACTGGCTCGTCTGCCTGATCGGCTTCATCGTGCTTTTGTTGCTGACACTTCCCTTGGCATACGCCGGAACACGCTACATCATGAAATCGGATACGAGTTATCTGCTCGACCTGCCCAAGACCTATCCCACAGGACTGCGGCACCTGGGATTCATTTTCATCACCACGCTTATCACTGGCATCATCACCGGCATCATCGGCATAGTGATTACACTGCCGCAACTCATCCTGATGACGGCGCAAACCATCTCTGCCTTCGGTGTGCAGCAAGGCGACCCATCGGGCATGCCCGGCTACTTCATCCCGCTCCATGGGGCGACCACCGCCGTGACCACCATCTTGCTTTTCTATCTCACCGTCTATATGCTGCTGGTCACCGTATTCATGTACGGATCGATAGAGAAAGAAGAAGAGGTGCGGCACGCCACTCTCATCAGCGAGGAAACACCAACCGACAATGAACAACAACCCAAGACCTTCTAAAATGACAGCACCCACCGCACCGACCGACAAGCCCCAACGCATCCTGTTCATCGACCGCGACGGCACCCTTATCGAAGAACCCGCAGACGAGCAGATTGATGCCTTTGAGAAGCTCCGCTTCACCCCAGGCGTATTCCGCAACCTGTCGTTCATCCGCCAGCATCTGGACTTCAAACTGGTGATGGTGAGCAACCAAGACGGTCTGGGCACCGACTCCTTCCCGGAGGACACCTTCTGGCCCGTACACAACTTCATTCTCCAGACATTGGAGAGCGAGGGTGTAACGTTTGACGCCATCCATATCGACCGTCATTTCCCCGAAGACAACCACCCCGACCGCAAGCCCGGGACGGGGATGCTCAAGGAGTATATCGACAATCCCGCCTACGACCTCGCAGGAAGTTATGTGATTGGAGACCGAGAGACCGACCGAGAATTGGCAAGGAGATTAGGTTGCAAAGCCCTCATCCTGGGTGACGAGGGAGTGACATGGGACAGCATCGCCGAGACCCTTTTTGCAGGAGAGCGCCGTGCCAGCGTGAGGCGCACGACCCACGAGACCGACATCGCCATCGACCTGCTGATCGACGGCAACGGACATTGCGACATCCACACCGGGCTCGGATTCTTCGACCACATGCTCGAGCAGATAGGCAAGCACGGGATGATGGACCTGAAGATAGAGGTGAAAGGTGACCTCCACGTGGACGAGCACCACACCATCGAAGACACCGCCATCGCCTTAGGGGAGTGCATCCGCCGAGCCCTTGGCGACAAGCGGGGTATTGAGCGCTATGGCTACTGCCTGCCGATGGACGACTGTCTATGCAATGTCGCCCTTGACTTCGGCGGCCGTCCCTGGTTGGTGTGGGACGCAGAGTTCCACCGCGAGCATGTGGGCGACATGCCTACGGAGATGTTCCTCCATTTCTTCAAGAGTCTGAGCGATGCCGCCCTGATGAATCTCAACATCAAGGCAGAAGGCACCAATGAGCACCACAAGATAGAAGGCATCTTCAAGGCCCTTGCCCGTGCCCTGAAGATGGCCGTGCGCCGCGACATCTACCATTTTGAGCTTCCGTCAACGAAAGGAAAGCTGTAATTCTGGAGGGACGATTTAGTCTCCCTACTTCCCTATGACAAAGGTGTTGAAGGAATGCGGAGTCATAGAGATGTTCAAGTATTTGTTTTTGAGTTTGACGGTCAGTTGTGAGTCTGTGTCGGTGAAATTGCCAGCAGTGACGATATAGCGCTGCCCCTTGCGGAAGACGACGACAGGAGTCTGGCTATGGTCACGGCCTGCATAGGCAACCATCTCCGTGCCAGGTTCGACGAAATGGGAGAAGTGCTTGTAAGCGAAGTACTCAGCAGTGCGGCGCATTCGGCGCGTCTTGCTGTCGACCTGGATAAGTGCGTTCTGCGTCCATCCCCATGTTGATTGCCCATTATCGGCAAGGATGAAGTTCCAGTTGTAATACTCGTCGCAACCGTTGCCCAGGTTGTCAGATAGCAGAAAGAAGGTATGCTCACCCGCCTTCCAGTCCATCGAACCATTGCCACACTCGCTCTCGCTCATCATCAGGCGAAGCTGCGGATAACGCTGCCGCAGCTGTGGCAAGTTCTCCCGGCACTCCCACTGAGTGGCGATGCCTTTGACGTTGGCTTGCAACGTCTTATCATCGATGATTATCTGCACGTAGTCCAGGCGGTTGGTATTGAAGGTGCCAATCCACAATTCCACCTCGGGATGCCTCTGTTTCAATGCCGGTGCCAGATACTCGTTGTTGAAACGCAGTGTCCCCTCTGCAGTCCAGGCACATCCTGGGTATGGTGTATAGGAATAGGCCTCATTCTGGTACATGACCTTGGTGATGGGCAACCCCTGCTCAGCATAGAGGTCGATGAAGCGGCAGAACATCTCGGCATAGCTTTGAAGGTAACGCGGGTCCTGAATGAAATAGTTCTGAGTTGTCAGCCGACGCGGGAACACCCCATTGCGCTCTCCCAAGAGTTTCATCTCATCGGGATCGACCGCTTTTGCATCGTCATAGAGCAGATAGTCCTTTTCTTTTGGCTGCGTGTTATACGGGCTGCTCACCACACAATAGTCCTGGTTGATTTTCATCCATGAAGGCGGGCTCCACGGGCTCATGAATAGCTGCAGCTGAGGGCAGTACTTTTGGGCGGCACGAGCCAGCGGAATGATATTGCGCTTGTCGCGCTCGATATTGAAATGTCGCAAGCCGAGGTCGCCCACCACATCATCGCAACTATACCAGCTTCGGGCATAGTCATTGGCATTCATCGAGACACGTCCGTGGGTGAACCTCAGATCGCCATCGGGTGCAAAAAGACCGTGCATCACCTCATCCTGCTCATCGCGGCTGAGCAGGTTGAAGGCATCCCAGTCCAGTTCGTTGAATGTCGTACCCCATGCGCGGAACACGATGCCTTTCTCCGAACCATCGACCACGGCAACTACATCCCCCTCAGCTTTACCTGAGAGAGCGGCCTTCGATGTCACCCAAGAGTTCTTCTCCGTGGTAGTGTACTTTGTCACAGACTGTGCATTGAGCACGGACACATTTGCCAACATGGCGAAAATAGCAATAATGATTCTTCGTTTCATAGTTGTTAAAAAAGCAACATTGTTTTTCTACCCCATCACCACATCGAGCACCATCATCAGGACGAAACCGATGGCAAAGCCGATAGTGCTGAGATTGGAATGCTGTCCCTCGGAAGCTTCCGGAATCAATTCCTCAACCACGACATAGAGCATGGCGCCGGCAGCGAAAGCCAGCATATAAGGGAGTGCAGGCATCAGCAGTGAGGCCAACAGCAAGACCGCGATGGCACCTACGGGCTCCACCACCCCACTGAGCGAGCCAATGAGGAACGACCTCCAACGGCTGTTGCCTGCCGCTCTCATCGGCATGGAGATGATGGCCCCTTCCGGGATGTTTTGAATGGCAATACCTACGGAGACCGCCAGGGCACTAGCCAATGAGATATGGGCAGCTCCATTTTCAGCCCCAGCGAACACCACGCCCACCGCCATTCCCTCAGGCAGGTTATGAATGGTGACCGCGAGAGCCAGCATGGAGGTTCGGGACAGATGCGCCCGCATTCCCTCAGGTTTATCTGTTCCTATATGCAGGTGGGGGGTCAGTTCGTCAATCATCAGCAAAAAACCCATGCCCAAGAGAAAACCTACGGCAGCGGGGAACACCGACCACACACCCTGACCTTCTCTCATTTCCATCGCAGGTATGAGCAACGACCACACGGATGCCGCCACCATCACCCCTGAAGCGAATCCCAGCAATGCCTTTTGCAACCTCACCGACATATTGTCCTTCATCAGAAATACGAAGGATGAGCCGAGAACCGTTCCCAGCAGGGGTATGAGCAAACCGACAGCAAGTATATCCTTAGTGCAATGGTAAGGATAATAAAGGAATGCTGCAATACCTAAAACAAATGTTTTTTCATTTTCAGCAC
>CAMZHP010000133.1 GCA_947306845.1 uncultured Prevotellaceae bacterium | reverse complement strand
CAGAATCAGGCACAGTTGCTCGACGATACAAAAACGGTCTACGATACCATCGACTATGTGGCCAAGGGCGACGTCCGCCTGCGCATCAACGATATCCTTGGGGCCTTTATGTTCGGTGGCGAGAATTCGGAAAAGAAAGTGAGTGTGCTCAGCGGTGGCGAGCGGAGCCGCCTGGCCATCATACGCCTGCTGCTGGAGCCTGTCAACCTGCTCATCCTCGACGAGCCTACCAACCATCTCGACATGCCTTCCAAAGAGGTGCTCAAGGAGGCCATCAAGGCTTTCGACGGAACGGCGATTATTGTGTCGCACGACCGTGAGTTCCTTGACGGACTCGTCACCAAGGTCTATGAGTTTGGCGGCGGAGCAGTGAAAGAGCACTTGGGAGGCATCTACGACTTCCTGCGTCATCACCATATCGACTCACTCAATCTACTCGGTACTTCATCGCCTGTAGCACCCGTTGCGCCCGTTTCTGCCTCAGAAGCACCCTCTGCGGCCAAACAGAATTATGAGGAGCGGCGTGAGCAGCAGAAGCGCATCCGAAAAGTGGAGAAGGAGGTCAAGGCTTCCGAGGCGAAAATAGAGGCCATGGAAAAGAGGCTCAGCGAACTCGATACTATCCTCTGCACACCCGAGGGTGCTTCCGACATGCAACTCGTCACTGAATACACCACCACCAAGAAAGCCCTCGATGAGGAAATTGCCAGATGGGAAGAGGTGGCGATGCAACTCGAGGAGATGCAGAATACGTTCAGTTAGATTACCACAACCTAAAACATACATATTATGAACATCAAAACCATTATCGCAATCATGGCCATCTCAGCCACTACAATGCCTTGCTTCGGACAGGACAACCTCAAGTCGGGCATACAGCTCAGCAATTTAGACCGCAGTGCGGCACCAGGCAATGATTTCTATCAGTTTGCCTGCGGAGGGTGGGTGAAAAATAATCCACTGCCTGCCGCCTACTCGCGCTTTGGCAGTTTCGACCGTCTGCAGCAGGACAACAACGAGCGCATCAACGGTATCCTCAATGAGTTGTTGAAAAATAACTATACCAAAGGCACCGTGGAACAGAAACTGAGTGATATGTACAAACTCGCCATGGACTCTGTCAGGCGCAACAAGGAGGGGGTAAAGTCTGTCATGCCTTACATCAAGGAGATCGAAGCTTGCAAGTCAAAGCACGCGCTTCAGCAGTTGCAGAAGAAATACGCTTACTTCGGCATCGGGCGCACCTACAGCACCTATTTCGGTGCGGATGAAAAGGATGCCAAGTGGAACATCCTCAACATCAGCCAAAGCGGTCTGACACTCGGACAGAAAGAGTATTATCTCGACAATGATGAGGCTACCACCAAGATCCGAGAGGCCTACAAGCAGCATATTGTCAATATGTTCAAGCTCTTCTGATTCAGCAATAAAGTAGCCCTGCTCAAAATGAATGATGTGCTCAGCGTGGAAACCAAATTGGCCAAGGTATCGAAGTCGCGCACGGAATTGAGGGATGTGGAGGCCAACTACAACAAGGTCACTTTGGATGAGTTTGAGGCCCGCTATCCCAACCTCACCTTGTCGGAACTGATGAAGGCCGATGGAGTCAAAGAGGAGCATATCAGAAATCTTGTCATCGGACAGCCCGACTTCCTCGCTGGTGCCAATACCATTGTGGGTGACATGACACCGGGGCAACTCAAGTCGTATATGGAGTGGGATCTGATCACATCGTGTGCCACCCTGCTCAGTGATGAGGTAGAGGCTGAGAATTTCGATTTCTTCGGAAAGACAATGACTGGAAGGAAAGAGAATCACCCACGTTGGAAGCGTGCCACCAATCTGGTGCAGGGCATGATGGGTGAGTCGCTCGGAAAGATTTATGTCGAGAAATATTTCCCTGCCGCTGCCAAGCAGCGCATGGAAGGACTGGTGAAAAACCTGCAGGTGGCCTTGGCACAACGTATTGAGGCACAGGACTGGATGGATGATGCAACCAAGCGCAACGCCCTCGACAAGCTCAATACCTTCTATGTGAAAGTGGGATATCCCGACAAGTGGAAGGATATCAGCGGCATGAAGGTGGATCCCGCCAAGTCGTTCTGTGAGAATGTGCTCGAATGCCGGCATTTCCTCCATCAGTGGCAGATTGACAACAAGGCGGGAAAGCCTGTTGACCGCGATGAGTGGCACATGACTCCGCAGACCGTCAATGCCTACTACAACCCAACAACCAATGAGATCTGCTTCCCAGCAGGTATCCTGCAGGTGCCGTTCTTTGACATGACAGCCGACGATGCCTTCAACTATGGAGCCATCGGCGTGGTCATCGGACATGAGATGACACACGGATTTGACGATCAGGGCCGCCACTACGACAAGGATGGCAATATGACCGATTGGTGGACGGAAAGCGATGGCAAGATGTTTGCCGAGAGAGCTGACAAATATGCCGACTTTTTCTCTGCCATCAAGGTGTTGCCCGACCTCAATGCCAATGGTAAGCTCACTCTCGGCGAGAACTTGGCCGACCATGGCGGTCTGCAGGTGGCTTTCTACGCCCTGAAGAATGCCATGAGCAAAAATCCTCTCGGCACCATTGACGGCTTCACTCCCGAGCAGCGTTTCTTCATCGCTTACGCCGGCGTGTGGGCCAATAACATCACTGAGGCTGAGATACGCAACCGCACCAAGAGCGACCCGCACTCGCTGGGCAAGTACCGTGTCAATGGCGCACTGCCCCATATCGACATGTGGTATGATGCTTTCGGCATCCAGCCCAACGACAAGATGTTCGTGCCCAAGGAGCAGCGCCTGAGCCTCTGGTAAATCAAGTAGTAGCTAGTATTTTGTGAGATTAGGAGTTGAGTCCCCCAAAAATAGATTATACGTCTATACTCCTCATCTCCTAAACTCCTCAACTTCAAGAAGTAGAAAAATGCCTTTAAGAATCCCCGACCGGTTGCCGGCCATCGAACTGCTCAAGCAGGAGAACATATTTGTGATGGATGATACCCGTGCGCATACGCAGGACATCCGTCCGCTGCGCATCGTCATCCTCAACCTCATGCCGCTGAAGATCACGACGGAGACCGACCTTGTGAGGCTGCTCTCCAACACCCCGCTGCAGTTGGAATTGTTCTTCATGAAACTCAAGAGCCATACCCCCAAAAACACCCCCATCGAACACATGATGATGTTCTACAAGGACTTTGACATCCTCCGCAAGCAGAAATTCGACGGGATGATCATCACCGGTGCCCCTGTGGAGCAATTGAATTTTGAGGATGTGAGTTATTGGAAGGAGATGACCGAGATTTTCGACTGGGCGAAAACCAATGTCACCAGTACATTGTTCATCTGCTGGGCAGCTCAGGCGGGACTGTTCTACTACTATGGCGTGCCCAAGTATCCGCTTGAGCGCAAGAAGTTTGGCATTTTCAAGCAATACCCGGTAAGCACCCGTCTTCCCATCTTCCGTGGCTTCGACGATGTGTTCAATATGCCGCATAGCCGCCATTCTGAGATTCGTCGTGAGGATATCGTCCGCGACCCTCGCCTGCAAATCATCGCCGAGTCGCCGGAGAGCGGAGTGAGCATCGTCATGGCGAGAGAGGGCAGGGAATTCTTCATCACTGGCCATCTGGAGTATGCGCCCGACACACTCGATAAGGAGTATCGCCGCGATAAGGATGTGCGCGATGATGTCGATGTGCCTGTAGATTATTATACTGACGATGACCCGCAACGTGGTCCTCATGTTTCCTGGCGTGCGCATGCCAACTTGTTCTACAGTAACTGGATCAACTATTACGTCTATCAGGAGACACCTTACAACATTGAGGATATCCGATGACCCCGCTCGAACTGCTCGCACCGGCCCGCAACCTTTCATGTGGGATAGCGGCCATCGACCATGGCGCCGATGCCGTCTATATCGGTGCTCCGCAGTTTGGCGCACGTGCGGCGGCGGGCAACTCGCTAGACGACATCAAAACGCTATGCGATTATGCCCATCGTTTTCTCGCAAGGGTCTATGTGACGGTCAACACCATCGTCTATGATAATGAACTGGAGGAAGTTGGTTCATTAATGGACCAACTTGCCGGGATGGGCGTGGATGCCATACTCGTTCAGGACATGGCGTTGGTGCGGATGTTGGCGGAGCGCAAACGAAAGGCGGGGTGGGGGATGGCACTTCATGCCAGCACCCAGACCGATAACCGCACAGCAGAGCGTGTGGCATGGTTGCACAGTGTCGGTTTTCAACGGGTGGTGCTCGCTCGCGAACTCTCTCTGCGTGAGATGGAGGATATCCACCGCCAGGTGCCAGGCATGGAATTGGAAGCTTTTGTCCATGGTGCGCTCTGTGTGAGCTATTCTGGGGTTTGCTATGCCTCGCAGTATTGCTTCGGGCGCAGTGCCAACCGTGGAGAATGCGCGCAATTCTGCCGCCTGAAGTTCGACCTCACCGATGCCGCCGGGCAGCGTGTGGGGAGTCCGTGCTATTGGCTCTCCCTGCGCGACATGTGCCGAATCGACCACCTTTCTGAGATGGCGGATGCTGGCATCACTTCCTTTAAGATTGAGGGGCGCCTCAAGGAC
The DNA here is from genome assembly GCA_947306845.1 of uncultured Prevotellaceae bacterium. The sequence goes on along the minus strand of CAMZHP010000133.1, from coordinate 3,732 downwards.
GAGGCATACGTGAAAAATGTGGTGGCTGCGTATAGCCGCCAACTTGATAAAGTGGTTGCGGCATCGGATGGCCGTTTTTGCAGAGCATCCCTTGGCCATGTGGCCCTCGCCTTCACCCCTGACTTGCATAAGACATTCAATCGTGGTTTCACCGGTTATTTCATCGATGGAAGGGATGATGGCATCGCCTCTCCCGACACTCCCAAGGCCTTGGGCGAGTATGTGGGAAAGGTGAAGGAGGTACGGCGTGACTCTTTCAACGTGGCGGGATTGGCTTCCTTTGCCAACGGCGATGGCCTCTGTTTCTTCGACCGTGACAGGACGCTGTGCGGATTCCGTGTCAACCGTGCTGAAGGCAATCGCATTTATCCTCAGAAAATGCCGCGGCAATTGCGTCCGGGCATGGCTCTTTACCGCAATGCGGATGCAGAAATGGACAAGGCATTGTCCCGCCAGAGTGCGACACGGCGCATTCCTGTCAAGATGCACCTTATGATGCGGGAAAGTGAACTTCATCTGGAAATGAGGGTGCTGGGCACCGACATGAAGGTCAAGATGATGCAGACCGTGGACATCCAGGAGGCGCACCAGTCGCAGGAGACGAATATGCGGCAGCAACTATCGCGTCTGGGCAACACTGTTTACGAAGCTACTGAGGTGGTCATCGACAAGGAGGTAACAGGACTTTTCGTCCCATCGAGCGTGCTGTCTGACATGCGCCGCCGGGCTGTGGAGGCTCTCAGCCAATCGTTGTCTGCCCATTCAGGCCAGTTTGAGTCTTCCGGCTCATCCGCCTTGTCCAATCAGTTCGCTCCTCCCATGCCGCCGATTTATTCGCGCTATTCTTATCTCAGCAATGTGGCGAATGAGATGGCGCGGCAGTTCTATGCTGACCATGGGCTTCCTCATGTGGGAAAGGCTTTTGAGTTGGGCAACATACATCCCGAAAAGGGCAGGGGAGAGCCATTGCTCATGCAATGCCGTCATTGCATCAGGCGGTTGCTCGGTTATTGCTCCAAGGAGGGAAAGAAGATGCCCTGGCGGGAACCTCTTTCGCTGGCACTTCCCGATGGCAGGCATTTCCGTCTGGAGTTTGATTGTCGTCATTGTCAAATGCTAGTATATGCATAAAAATAAGCTCTTCCTGCCGTTGCTCCTGCTGGCGGCGCTGTTGCTCTCCTCTTGCTATCGCAAACCGATGGTGGCCAGTCAGGCGCCTGTGGAGTTCACAGACCGTCAGCTCGACTCTATCAGTTTTGCCCGCACCCATCACTATTCGCAGAACTACAATTTCATCGTCGAAGCCGACTCCATGGTGCTTACACAGCAGATGCCTGAGGAGGCGGTGAGCCAGTTGCCTACCGACTCCTTTGCCGTGAAGCGCAATGAGCGCATCGCCGTCGCTGATATCCGCATCATGCCCATGGACTCCGTCGACTCTGTATGGGTACAGCTGGCGCATGAGCAGGGGCGGTTTGGCTGGATCCATGAGAGCGACATGCTCCGCGCGGTGGTGCCCGATGATCCTATCTCACAGTTCGTCTCTTTTTTCTCCGACGAGCACCTGCTCATCTTCTTGGTGGTGTTCGTGTTTGTATTGTTCGCCTACGGCATGCGTAAGTTGTTCAAGCGCAAGGCTTATATTGTGCATTTCAACGATATCGCCACCTTCTATCCCACCTTGCTTGCCGTGGTGGTGTCCATCTCGGCCACACTCTATTCCAGTGTGCAGCTGTTTGATGCCGATGCTTGGCAGGAGTTCTATTTTCATCCCTCCCTCAATCCTTTTTCGCATAAGGGTCTGCTGCAGTTGTTCCTCGCTTCCGTATGGGCATTGCTCATTGTTGCCATCGCTGCCGTGGATGATGTCTTCCGCCATCTGTCATTGGCCGATGCCATTCCCTATCTGCTGGGACTGGCAGGTGTTTGTGCGGTTTGTTATGTGGTCTTCACCATTTCGACGATGTATTATGTAGGGTATGTGTTGCTCTTCGTCTATGTCGGTTTCGCCTTATGGCGCTATTTTACCTACACCAAAAGCGACTATATCTGTGGCAACTGCGGCAAGCAAATCAAGAAAAAGGGCCGTTGCCCCCATTGCGGAGCCATCAATGAGTAGAATTGTTTGCTGATACCCGGCTTTCGCATCTAAGATGCCGATGCAAAATGAATTTGTTGCAGAAATATGTTAAATAGTGAAGGCTCAAGCAGTTATTTTACTTTTTTCTTATCTATTAAAGAAAAACAATCACTTTTTGGCAACTAACAAATAATAATCGTTATGATGAAAAAGATTGCATTTTTGGTATTGTCCATATTCATGGTTTCAGGAGCGTCAGCCCATGAGACAGGACCAAAGGCAATAACGTTGACCGACGCAGAGCGAACGTTGGTGGAACAGAACAGCGACTTCGCCTTCAACCTGTTCCGTAAGACGCGCAACACGGAGAATCACGTCATCTCACCACTGAGCATCACCTACGCCCTCGGGATGCTCAACAATGGTGCCGACGGCATCACGCGTGAGGAGATATGTCAGGTGCTGTCCGGCGGACGGCAGACGGGCTATGCCGATGTGGCCACGATGAACGCCTTCTGCCGGAAAATGCTCACGGAAAGCGCCTTGCTCGACGAGGACACACGCGTGGCCATTGCCAACACCATCTATTTCAACGGCGACAGGAAGGACATTTCACTGAAAACGGCATTTAAAGAGGCAGCAGCAACCTACTATGACGCCACGCCATCCGTCCTCAGATTCAGCGACGAGGGCACGTTGGGCATCATCAACCAATGGGTTGCTGACAAAACCGATGGTATGATAACCGACTTGTTGAAGCCAGGGGACATGCAAGACCCCAACTTGGTGAGTTTCCTACTGAACGCCATCTGCTTCAAGGGCGCATGGGTCAATCAATTCGAAGAATGGCAAACTCAGAATGCGTATTTCGACAACATGCGGCGCACCGCCATGATGATGAGCCAGGTGAATGAGTTCCGTTACGCGAGGACCGACCTTTATCAGTCTGTCATCCTGCCCTACGGCAACGGCTCCTACCAGATGACGCTATTTCTGCCGCGCGCCGGAAAGACACTCGATGACGTATTGGCTGTCATGAACGGCACGAATTGGAATGCCGCTGAGTACCAAAACTATATGGTGCGGTTGAGCATGCCTCGCATAGAGACAAACACCAACCAGGACCTGAATGAGATCATGGCTTCGATGGGCATGCAGAATGCTTTCTTGGAATACAACGGCCACGGATTTTTGGATTTCTGCTACTTTGGTGACAATGAGGATGACTCCGACCAGTGCTTTATCAGTCTGATGAGACAAAAGGCCCATCTGAAACTCGATGAGAAGGGAACGGAGGCTGCCGCTGCCACGGTCATCGGAATGGTCGACAAAGCAGCACCTTCCCAATATGCAGAGTTCATAGCCGACCGGCCTTTCCTCTACATCATCAGCGAGCGCTCCACGGGAAGCATTTTCTTCATCGGCCAATACATGGGTGAACCTTTGGAAAATCCCCGCCACGACATCAGACTCACCGAGGAAGAGAAGCAACTCGTCAAGAGCAACAATGACTTCGCCGTCCGTCTCTTCCGCCAGGCACGTGATGAGAGGAGCAGCATCATGTCACCGTTGAGCATCACCTATGCCTTAGGTATGATGAACAATGGCGCAGCAGGACAGACACAGCAGGAAATCAACGACGTGCTGGGCTT
>CAMZHP010000132.1 GCA_947306845.1 uncultured Prevotellaceae bacterium | reverse complement strand
TAAGGGCAACGACAGTGAGTATTTCTACCAATATCCAGCCCGTTGTGGATTCTCTGGTTGCTATTGCCGTTCATCAGGATGTGTTCACCTGGGACAAACCTGTAGCTGCTGTGCTCGTCTTGTTGGGCGCATATATTGTCACAAGATGACACGTGAGGCAAATAGTGGAAAAGAAATCTATCATCCACAATTAACAGAAGATGAGAAAACATATTGTCATAATGGTATTTTTGATGCTGGCTGCGATCTCAAGGGCAGACAACTTCAAAACCGATGGTATTTGTTATATGCAGACTTCTGCCAATACTGTGATGGTGTTGCCTAATGGGTCTTCTGGGAGCGGCAGTGGTGGCATAGGACTCAGCAATGGATATGAAGGGGATATTGTCATTCCTGCCACGGTGACATACAACAGTGTGGAATACACGGTCACTGCTGTGGAGGAAGAATCATTCAGTTACTCAGCGAAACTTACTTCTGTTTCCATCCCTGCAACGGTGACAGATCTCGGCAGTGAGCCTTTTGCTTCATGTGGAAAATTGACGTCCATCACTGTTGATCAGGAAAATCCTGTTTATAAAAGCATTGATGGGGTTCTCTATAACAAGAATGTAACTACTATTATTGCGTGCCCAGGCGCAAGGACTGGAACTTATGAGGTTCCAGCAACTGTAACCAAAGTGGAAAATTCGGCTTTCTATGGATGCAGTCGGCTGACGGCCATCACGTTGCCTGAGTTAGTCAACCAAATTGGAGAGAAGGCATTCCGATCATGCACATTGCTTCAGTCGGTCAATGTTCCAAATGGCATCACCGAAATCAAGGATTATCTCTTTTATGGGTGCAGTTCGCTGGTTAACACCAATATACCGGAGGGAGTGACAAAAATCGGAAACAGCGCTTTCTCCAATTGCAAGAAATTGCCGTCCATGATGCTGCCTTCATCACTCAAGACTATAGGTAATAAAGCATTTGAATTGTGTTCAACCTTTACCGAACTAATAATTCCTGAGGGGGTAACCTCGATTGGTGATTATGCTCTAATGAACTGCAGCAATATAAAAAGGCTTAATTTGCCAGCATCACTTCAGTCATTAGGTGTTGGTACTTTCAGACTTTGCTTGGCTCTTCAGCGTTTTGAATTAGCTGAGGGCAACACGCACTTTGCCGTCGATAACGGGATGCTGCTTGACATAGACAAGACTAGCTTCATTTGTTGTCCGCCGGGAATCAAAGGTGAATGTGTGATACCTTCCACTGTAACCGTCATTGAGGATTACGCATTTTATTACTGCAAGAATCTCACTAAAATCAAATTGCCGGACAATCTGGTGGCCATCCGTGTCGCCGCTTTCACCTACTGTACATCTCTCAAAAGCATTATCATCCCCCAAAAGGTAGCTACCATCGGGGGGAGTGCCTTCATCTCGTGCTCCAACCTGAAGGAAGTTGTCTGTAGAGGAAAAATACCACCGGCGATGGTGACAGATGGCTTTTCTTCTTCTATTTATGGCAATGCCACGCTTTATGCTCCAGCCTCATCCAAAGAATTGTACACTACCACTGATTATTGGAAAAAATTCTCTGCGTTCAGAGGAATAGGCGACGTCAACCAAGATGGTCGTGTCAACGTGGCTGACGTCATGGCTCTGGTTAACTATGTGCTGGGGCATTCCGTCATCGATTTTGAGCAGAGAATCGGCGATGTCAATTTTGATGACAATATCAATGTGACCGACATTATGGGAGTGGTCGGCATCTGCTTGGGGAATAATTAATCAGGACTGACCACGGAACTTGATCAACTCGCAGATCACTTCAGCAGAATCGTCGGTGAGTGTCAGAAGGAGATTCTTGTATTTACCGTTTTCAGACAATTGCTGCAGCAAGGGGTAAATGGGCAATTCCTCTGTCCAGAATTTTTTTCCAAAAAATATCATGGGACTGGCGAAACCAAAGGACAGATAGTGGTTTTGGACAGCATCCTGGAATATCTCTTGCATCGTCCCGGCACTTCCTGGTGTATAAATGATGCCGCCGAATGCCAACGTGAGAATGCTGTCTTCTCGAATGCTATTCTCAAAAAATTTGGCGATATGGGTGGCAAAGGGAGTGGAGGGCTCATGGCCGTAAAGCCAGGTGGGAACGCCAAGGCTTACAAAGCTTTCCTGTGGAAAACGTGCCATCACGTCAAAGGCTGTGCCTAACCAACCGCTGTCCTTGAAAGAGGGGGCTGCACTAAGTATGGCGAGTGCTTCTTCCAGTTCAGCGTTGCTCCTGCCTGCCATCCAGGCTCCTAAGTGTGTGGCTTCCATCGCGCCAGGTCCACCTCCGCTGAGCATGAAGAACCCCTTCTCGGTGAGCTTTTGGCTGAGCGCCACTATTTCTTTGAACATGCTGTCTGTACGTAATAAAGCATGCCCACCCATGATGCCTACACATAAGCGGTTGTTGTGTGTGGAGAAAAAATGATTCATGGCGGTGTGAATGCCATGGTCGTGAACACAGCGTGCCAATGATTCATTCACATTGATGGCATTCTTGCCTGCAGACATGAAATGCTGGTAAACTAGCGTGTCATAGCAGGTGGATAAACTTGAAACATCATCTCGACGAAATCCATCGTAAAGCTCATATGGTGAATATAACGTACGACGGGTGACATCGTAAGGGACGGAATCCATATAAGCAATGGTACCATTTAGTTGATGGAAGTTCTTGTCAGATATCATAACAGCGTGGGAGGTGTTGAGGATGAATAGATACATACGGTTTTTTCTGGGACAAATATACGTTTTTCCCATCAGATTTCATCTATTTTTGACGAAAAATGCAAAACGACGGCGGAATTCCCTCCTTTTTTTGTATTTTTGTACACCAACTTATGTGCGGCCTCTATCATTGAGGAGCCATTCATATCATTGTCTAAACTCCTAATCTTTTCATAAAAATGGCAACGGTTGACGATAAAAAAGTGATTTTTTCAATGGTGGGGGTGAGCAAGACCATCCAGCAGAACCAGAAACAAATCCTCAAAAACATTTATCTTAGTTTCTTTTATGGAGCCAAAATTGGCATCATCGGACTGAATGGTGCGGGAAAATCTACCCTCATGAAAATTATTGCCGGAATAGAGCAACAGTATCAGGGGAATGTGGTATGGAGCCCGGGATATTCGGTAGGTTATTTGCCTCAGGATCCACCGCTTGATGAGAACAAAACGGTGAAAGAGAACGTAATGGAGGGGGTGAAGCACGTTTACGATGCGTTGGCTGAATACGATGAGATCAATGTGAAATTCGGACTGCCCGAATACTATGAGGATCCGGACAAGATGGACAAACTGATGACTCGTCAGGCGGAATTGCAGGATATCATCGATGCAACAGATGCCTGGAACATGGATTCCAAGCTCGATAGAGCAATGGCAGCTCTCAACTGTCCTCCAGGAGACTGGGAGGTGAAAAACTTGTCGGGAGGGGAGCGCAGGCGAGTGGCGCTTTGCCGCTTGCTTCTTCAAAAACCGGATGTGCTGTTGCTCGACGAGCCAACCAACCATCTCGACGCAGAGTCTATCGACTGGTTGGAACAGCATCTCCAACAGTATGAAGGAACGGTGATTGCTGTCACGCACGACAGATATTTCCTTGACGATGTGGCAGAATGGATCCTCGAACTCGACAGGGGAGAGGGCATTCCTTGGAAAGGCAATTATTCTTCGTGGCTGGAACAAAAGAGCCTGCGCATGGCTCAGGAAGAGAAAACTGCCTCAAAACGGCGCAAGACTCTTGAACGTGAGCTGGAGTGGGTGAGGATGGCGCCGAAAGCTCGTCATGCCAAGGGAAAGGCACGTCTGAATTCGTATGATAGGATGCTCAATGAGGAACAGAAGCAAAAGGAGGAAAAACTGGAGATCTTCATACCCAACGGTCCAAGATTGGGCAACAAGGTGATTGAGGCTGAGCATGTGGCCAAGGCTTTCGGTGATAAGGTGCTCTTCACGGACCTTAATTTCATGCTGCCTCCCAATGGCATCGTTGGAGTCATCGGTCCGAATGGTGCTGGAAAGACTACTCTTTTCAGACTCATCATGGGATTGGAGCAGGCTGACAAAGGAACATTTCAGGTGGGTGAAACCGTGAAGTTGAGTTATGTGGATCAGCAACATAAGGATATCGACCCGGAGAAGACTGTCTACCAAGTGGTGAGTGGAGGTAATGAGACCATACGCATGGGTGGAAGGGACGTTAATGTGAGAGCTTACCTCTCTCGGTTCAATTACAGCGGGGCCGACCAGGAGAAAAAGTGTGCCGTCCTTTCAGGTGGTGAGCGCAACAGGCTCCAACTTGCCCTCGCATTGAAGCAGGAAGGAAATGTGTTGCTGCTTGACGAACCGACCAACGATATTGATGTCAATACGCTCCGTGCTTTGGAGGAAGGATTGGAGGCTTTTGCCGGATGCGCTGTCATCATCAGCCACGACCGGTGGTTCCTCGACAGGATCTGTACCCATATCCTCGCTTTTGAGGGGGAGGGAAATGTGTTCTATTTCGAGGGAAGCTATACGGAGTATGAGGCCAATAAGGCTAAGCGTCTGGGACTGGAGGAACCTAAGCGCATCAGATACCGCAAGTTGATGGATGAATGATTGGTGCCCCTTGTTATAACTCAATCATTATTCGTCCGGATTTCTTTCACTGAAGTCCGGACGAATTGTTCGTTTTTCCTTAACAAATTGTAATTATTGCGCTCTCTGTCTTTTAATATCGGTTTTTTTCCTAATTTTGCACCCTTGGAAATCTATTTGAAAATAGCAGATGAAAACGATGATTGCAAGGCTATGTGTCATTTTGCTGGTATCTGTCCTCATACCCACAGGCGTCCTGGCACAGGAAACCGACACTGACATCGACGAGGAAGTGGAGGAGATGGTGAAGGCGGCGGATGTGGATTCGCTGGCAGCCCAGGATTTGGCGGAGTATGATGAGATGGTCGAGGGCCGTCAGCAGAATGAGGGTGTTTACAAAGCACTTAAGCGGAAATTTATAGAGGGTAATGTGGGGTTCATGTCATTGGTGGCCCTGGCTCTTATCTTGGGACTTGCTTTTTGTATCGAGCGCATCATTTATCTTACGCTCGCTGAGGTGGATGCGCGCAAACTCCTGACTGATATAGATAAAAAAGTGGAAGAGGGAGATATAGAGGGCGCCAAGGATATCGCACGTGACACACGTGGACCGGTGGCTTCTATCTGCTACCAGGGATTGGTGAGAATCAATGAGCATATCGACAGTATAGAGCGCTCAATGGCATCATACGGACAGGTGCAGCTGTCCAACTTGGAAAAAGGCTGCTCGTGGATCACATTATTCATCGCTATTGCACCGTCATTAGGTTTCCTGGGAACGGTGATAGGCATGGTGATGTAGTTCTACCTGATTCATATGGAAGGTGACATTCGTCCTACCATTGTGGCTGCTGGTATGAAAGTTGCTCTTATCACAACCATTTTCGGCATCATTGTAGCATTAATCTTGCAGGTGTTTTACAACTATATCCTCAACAAAATAGAGTCTCTCACCACACAGATGGAGGATGCGTCCATTACATTGCTCGATGCGATTGTGAATTATCAAAACAAAAAGAGATGAAAATGTTAGGATGGTTCAGCGGACCGTTTTCAAAAAAAGTGTTGCGAATCATCGTGGCGCTCACGGTTGTGCTTTATGTCGCTTTTTTTCTGATTGGCTACAACCATCCCTTTGCCGATAATCCTGATTTCACCGAACCGCGTCTGACATCCCTGTTGTTAGGATTTGTATTCTTAGTACTTTTTATCGCTTTGGCTGTGACTGCTTGGGCGGTTTGCTCTTCTATACGGAAACGTGATACACAGGTGAAAAGTATTGAAAGAAGGGCGGCATCTAAGATGGTTGCGGCAGTCATTGCTCTTACAGCTGTCATTATGTTGGTTTCATTTTGGATGGGGCCGACAGCAGCCATGTCGGTCAACGGTAAGGAATATGCCGACACTTCAGGACTGAGAATGGCCGATATGTTTGTAGCCACTTCATTAGCTCTGATGGTGATAGCGGCGCTTGCTGTAGCCATTTCTTCCATTAGGTCTCATTTCAGTAGAAGAAGATGATAAGGTTAAAAAGACGCAGAGTGCGAAGGGTGCCAGGCATCAACATGGCTTCCATAGCCGACATCTCGTTCACCTTGCTTATCCTTTTCCTCGTGGTTACTTCAATGGATGATGACAAGGGACTCACGAGGATGCTTCCTCCCATCGCTCAGGATATGACAGATTTGGCTGAAGTGACGGAGAGAAATGTGCTGGTCATCGAGATGATGGCTGACAACAGCTTGCAGATAAAAGGGGAAAATGCGAATATCAAGGATATCAAGGCACGTGTGATGGATTTTGTGGAAAATCCAGACAATTTGCCAGACCTTCCTGAAAAGCATGCCATAAATATAGATTTGCTAGGTGAATGCATGGTGACAGATGGCCATGTTATCAAACTGGAAGCTGACGCGAAAACAGAATACGAGACTTATTTTCAGGTGCAGGATGCCATCGTGGCAGCCTATAGGCAACTGCGAGAGAATCTGGCTCAGAAACGATTCCACGTTTCTTATGCGGAATGCAGCGAGAGACAGAGGGAAGCGATTCGCACCTACTATCCTCAGCGAGTGTCAGAGGTATATAATGTGGAGGAGGGTAAGCCATGAGCATGTTTGAAAGAAAAGAGCACAGACTGCCAGAACTCAACATGCAGTCACTGCCTGACCTTATTTTCACTGTCCTCTTCTTTTTTATGTTGGTCACTACCATGAGAAGTGTACCTGTAAAGGTGAAATATCAGTCGCCCGAGGGAACAGTGGTTACTCCGCTCAGAAAGCAGAGCACCACCTTGTATGTTTTTGTGGGCTATGCTGATAGTAAGTTCGACTCGTTGGTCATACAGGTTGGCGACAAATATGTGCCATTGGAAAAGGTGGCAGCCATTGTGGCAGACTATCGGGAGCAACTGCTGCCTGATGAGCGAGAGCAGATGACCGTATCATTGAAAATTGACAGGAAAGTGCCCATGGGATTGGTTAATGAAGTCAAAATGGCACTGAGGGAGGCTGGAGCGCTAAGAGTGCATTATTCCGCTGTAAAACAATCAAAGACAACGGCCAAAAAGGAAGAATCAGGAAATAAACAGGCAAAATGAGTCGATTGCGGCCGTTTTTCCGCGTTTTATTTGCGTATTAGTATTTTTTCGCGTATCTTTGCTTTCAAATAGTAAACTATGGCACATCACAATTTAGACGAACTTGACAGAAAAATTCTGAGACTTATTTCTTCGGATGCCAGAATCGCGTTTCTTGAAGTAGCAAGAGTATGCAACGTGAGTGGAGCTGCTGTTCACCAAAGAATCCAGAAACTCACCAGCCTTGGTATACTTAAAGGTTCGAAGTTCATTATCAATCCCGAAAAAATTGGGTATGAGACTTGCGCTTACATTGGCTTGTATCTCAAGGACCCTGAAAGCTTCGATGTAGTGGTTAATGAACTGAAAAAGATTCCTGAGGTAGTGGAATGTCATTATACTACAGGTGGATTTGACATGTTCATCAAAATTTTCGCACGCAACAACCACCATCTACTGGAAATCATACACGACAAACTGCAACCTCTTGGGTTGTCACGAAGCGAGACTATTATATCTTTCAATGCTGCTATCGACAGACAGCTCCCCATTGAGGAACTGTTTGACAATGGTCAAGAGGACGAAGACTGAGAAACGGAGTCTTAGGGTCTCACATAATCCACAAAGTCATAGCTGAATGCGTGCCGTTCATCGGTACCATGACATTCTCGTGTCTCCTCACGCCAACCATCATAGGGTGGAAAATAGGTGTCTGCAGATGCGGGAATGTCATGTATCTCTGTCAGGCATAACCGGTCTGCTATCTTGATGGCCTGACGGTAAATGCTTGCGCCACCAATGATAAACACTTCTTCTTCATCTTGGCAGTGAGAAAGAGCCTCTTCTAGAGAAGCATAGCGCTCACAGCCTGCGAATTCGTTCTGGCTGCGGCTCAGTACGATGTTGCGGCGGTGGGGCAGTGCTCCTTTCGGAAGTGATTCAAAAGTGCGGCGACCCATAATGATCGTGTGTCCCGTGGTGAGGGTCTTGAAACGACGTAAGTCGTTGGGCAACCAGTAGAGTAGGCGGTTGTCTTTGCCGATGGCTCGGTTGGAGGCTACGGCAGCTATGATGTTGATGCGCATAAGTTTGAAAGGTTGTCAGACTGATACCTGACCGGCTATGTGTGGCCAAGGGTTATAGCCAGTGAGTTCAAAATCTTCG
>CAMZHP010000131.1 GCA_947306845.1 uncultured Prevotellaceae bacterium | reverse complement strand
AGCGCTACGTCTATTATGTGGAGACCTCCCCACCCGACCAGTTGCAGCCCATTCTTCACCAACAGGAGTATGCCAAACCAGGCGATGCCTTGCCGCAAAAGACACCCGTCATCTTTGACACACAGACAGGCCGCCGCATGGAAGGCAGCACCACTCTCTGTTCCCATCAGTATGATTTGGGAACCTTTGCATGGAGCAGTGACAGCCGTGAGGTAACGATGGAATACAACGAGCGCGGTCACAAAGTCTACCGTGTGCTTGCCATGAACGCACAGACCGGTGAGATGCGCACCATCATAGAAGAAAACGCATCAACTTTTGTCAACTATACCCGTCATTTCCGCCACGACCTAGCCGACAAACGGCAGATTGTCTGGATGAGCGAGCGCGACAACTGGAACCATCTCTATCTTTATGACATGGACAAAGGCAGCGTGGTAAGACAGATCACGAAAGGAGAATGGTGTGTGCGCGAAGTGGTGCATGTGGACGAGAAGAACAGCCTCATTTATTTCACCGCCAGCGGCATGGTAAAAGGCGAGGATCCATACCTCGTTCGCTATTACCGCATCGGCATCGACGGCCGTGGTCTGCGCTGCCTCACCCCAGAAGAAGGTCAGCATGAAGCGAAATTCTCCAAAGATTTCCGCTATCTGGCTGATACCTGGTCGAAGGTGGACCGAGCCCCTGTCACCGTGCTGCGTGACGCCAGCGACGGCACATTGCTCGACACCATCGAAGTAGCAGACATTTCCCTTCTTCTCACCAATGGATGGCAAGCCCCTGAAGTGTTTGTCGCCAAAGGCCGTGATGGCAAGACCGACATGTGGGGCATCATCCAACGTCCCACCAATTTCGACCCATCCCGCCGCTATCCCATCATTGAGTACATCTATTCCGGTCCCGGCAGTGCCTATACGCCCAAAAGTTTCACCCCATACAACTGGAACATGACCCCTCTGGCAGAGCTCGGCTTCATCGTTGTCCAGCTCGATGCCATGGGAACCAGCTGGCGAGGCAAGCAATTTGAGGAAGTATGCTACAAGAACCTGAAAGATGCCGGTCTGCCCGACCGTCAGTTGTGGATACAAGCCGCTGCCCGTCGCTATCCCTATATGGATGCCGACAATGTGGGTATTTTCGGTGCCTCCGCTGGTGGACAGGAAAGCACCACCGCTGTGCTTCTTCACGGAGACTTCTACAAGGCAGCCTATAGTTCCTGCGGCTGCCATGACAATCGCATGGACAAGATCTGGTGGAATGAGCAATGGATGGGGTATCCTGTCGACTCCTCTTATGTAGAGAGCAGCAATGTCTATCATGCCTCGAAACTGAAACGCCCGTTGATGCTTGTCGTAGGCGAAATGGACGACAACGTCGATCCTGCAAGCACCTACCAACTGGTGAATGCCCTCGTCAAGGAAGGAAAAGATTTTGAATTGGTCGTGCTACCAGGTACCAACCACACCATGGGAGAACGATATGGAGAGCACAAACGTTTTGACTTTTTCGTGCGCCACCTGCTTCACCAGACACCTCCCTCATGGGATGACATCTAACAAGGATGAACAAAGATATGAAAGTGACTCAGCGACAAATACTTACCTTATTGTCAGTTTGTATGATGGCAATTGCCGTCCACGCTCAGCAACGGATTGTTGTGGCCGACAAGGAGACACATGAGCCTATTGCCCAGGCGAGCATCTACACCAAAGAAGAAGGGAAATTCTCTTCCGCCATCAGCAATGACCAGGGTGAGGCCGTCATTGATTTCAAATTCCGTCGTCTCACCTTCTCGCATCTCAACTACGAACGCAAAGTGTTGACCCACCTTACCGACACTGTCTTTCTATCCCCCCGCTATCGGGAGACCGCTGAAGTCATCGTTCGCAATATCGAGCCTAAATGGATCAGAGAGAAACTGCGTGAAGTGGTCAGGACCAAGCAAAAGGTATATTTCTCACAACCCCGAGTGCTCAGCTATGACTATAAGACCCAGAGCATCGACCGACACTCTTTTTATTCGTACCAGTCGAAGGGGCTGATGCAGATGAAGAGCCTTGACAACAATCATTACAGCCTCAGTCAAACAGAAGGGCACATTGTCAGCGCCGACAGTACACAGCTCACGGATGTGGCCAACCTTCGCCGCATGCTTTACGAAGACTTTGTTGACGAGCTCGATGGCAGTTTTATCCGGTCGCATCGCTTCAGCGAAAACGGCGATTTTGAAAGTGACAACAAGAATGAGCTCGAACTGGTGTTCCGTTCAAAAAGCCACAAAGACGACAGGGGGCGCATCGTCATCGACACTGCCCGCTGCATCATCCGTTCGGCTTATCGCATTACGGGCACCGACACCAACAAGCGCGAGCGCATGTCCCCCCTTCTCCTCTCCATGGCCCGAGCCATATCAGGTTACCGTATCGACAAATGGAACCGCACCTATCATGTCAGGTATGCCGAGCAGCCCGACGGCACCCTTTATCCCAGTGATGTTAGTTACAAATGCTACATCGAGGGGTATGACCGAGAAGACGACCCGGATCAGAAAGAATACGACCAACAATCCGGTGGCGGATTCCCCAATATGGAAGCGACGCTCCATCTCTCTGCTGCTCCATCCGTACCCGACAGCATCGCATGGAATCAATTGCCCGGCTCATGGTATTTACGGCTCAGTTCAGATAGTGAGCGTCAACAAGAGATTTTCTTCTCACACCTGCCCGCCCATTTCGACATCTATCAGGAAGAAGAAGAAAACTAAAAAGCCCATTTTGCACACATGAGAAAGCTACTCCTCATCCTTACCGCATTGTTTGCCATTGCCATGCAAGGCCATGCCCAGAAATTCATCGACTTTTATCAAGAAGGTCAGGTGACACGAAGCCTGCTCACCAGCGACATCGACAGCATCACCATCACTGGAGCCGAACTATCCATGCGACGCATCAACATCTGGCATTCAGGAAAAGTGACCGATAGTTTTTCTGCTACCGCTGTGGACACCATCATCGTATATCATCCCGAAGACGAGCCATTGATCTACCTCGGAATCATCGGTTTCAATAAGGCTTTGTATCCCAAAGCCATCGATATACTCGCCAACAGCACCTCTCCCCTTTACAGCAATTTTGTCAGCCACCTCACACGCGAGGACGGCTCCCTGCTATATTACAGTGTGGACCAAGCGCTTGATATGCTTACAAAGCATCCATTTTCCACGCCGCTGAGCAGTGTCAATCTCATCACCTTCACCGATGGTCTCGATCAAGGTTCTCCCCAAATGACGGCAAAATACCCTGACGGCAATGACTATCTCATCGCCCTCAGCCAGCGCATTGGTTCGACTCGTGTGCAAAGTCTCCCACTCACAGCCTATTGCTTGGGCCTGCATGGCGATGATGTCACCGATGACGCGCAGTTCCAATCCAATCTGCGCCAGTTGGCCACTTCTGATGAAAATGCCATTGAGATAAGCAGCATGTCTGCCGTGGAAAGCCATTTGCAGGAAATTGCCGACCGCATCATCAGCCACTGCCACCCAACTGTCTGCAACGACAAAGATGCCACAGCCAACCCATCAGGAGCAATTATTATGCTCGTTCTCGACTGTTCCAGCTCACTTGGTTCGCATTTCAGCGATTTGCAAGCCTACGTCAATGCCTTTATCTCCCGTTTGGCCAACCATGCGCCCGATTTTTCCATCAAGCCCCCCACAAACGTGTCGATAGCCTTGGATACAGAGAACCATGTCATTGTCAACTGGGATGCCGTGAAGAATGCCGAGCATTACAGTATTTTCCGCAACCATACCGCCGACTCTTACTTCACCAAAGTGGCCGACAGCCTGACATCCACGATCTGGTGTGACAACGAACCATTTACCGGATCCAACTATTACCGTGTCCATGCCATGGGACATGGCCTGAGCAGCCTCGCGAGCAACATCTGTGAAATAGAGGTGCCTGTCGTAGAGACACCAAGGCTGTTGGCCCAGCAACTTGCTGGGACATGGCATGGTGAAGCATATTCATCTTATTATGACTGGCGGGGAGTAAAAGTAGAGTCTTCCGGCACGGCCACCATGACATTCTCATTATACGGTGACGATGCCACTGACGGGACAGGGCTAGAGATAGATTATCAGGATGGCAAACAGGTTTATAGAATGCCATTCACATGGTCTGTTGATGCCGACAACAAGCTTCATCTTATTTACAGCGACAAACGCAAGATGGTCTCTAACGAGTGCAGCATTTCGGGAGATACCCTTACACTCATCCTCACCGATGCCACCGATGGACTTGAAACCAGCAGGTATCTGCTGTCACGGTAACAATGTGTTACACAGCAGAAGATCCTCCATCTTATCGATGATAAAGTCTGCGCCCGCCTGCAACAGTTCTTCTCTAGAACCATTGCCCCATGTCACTCCGCATGTCCTCGTCCCGGCATTGGCCCCCATCAGGATATCCACTGCCATGTCTCCCACCACGAGCGCCTCATCGGCCTTGAAGTGGGTAGTGTCCAGTGTTTTCAAAACAGCCTCAGGATGAGGTTTTGCCCTTTCCACATCGTCGGAGCCCAACGTCAAGAAGATGACGTCAGAAATGCCCATATCTCGGGTAAGCCTCACCAGAGATGCATTTGAGCGCGATGAAGCAATGGTCAGCGTGACCCCCTGTTTTCCCAAAGCCGTCAAAGTTTCCACAACGCCTGGAAAAGCCTGTGGTATGATGTCCCTCAGCTTCTCATCAAAAATACTCCGGTAGGTGTCCGCGCATCGTTGAATCAGTTCTGGTGGCAAGTCAGGGAATAAAGCTTTGAAGCAACCGGTCAGTGGAAGTCCGATGGTGGCCGCACACTGGCGCTCACTGCGTTGCTGCAACTGCAATTCCGCAATCGTCAGTTGCATAGTAGTTACAATATTCTTCCTGGTATCACCCAGTGTACCATCGAAATCGAATATGATCAGTTTGTATTTCATATATAAGAGGCGGTGCCTTAGTCAGCAACCAAAGTGAAGGTGTTGCCTGTCCATTTCAGCGTCTTTATCGTGACATCGTAGGATTCTTGTTCATTGGGTGTATAGAGCTTGACCTCGATGTCCTTTCCTTCTTGGGGGAGTTCCAGGGCATAACCATCAAAGGCTTTGTCGAGTGCCACCTTCTCCACTACTTGGCAGACATCCTTGTCGGGAGTCATGATGTTGGTCTTCGGATCATAGTCATAGAACATGAAAACATTCTCTGGGTCGGCATTCTCAGAGTCGTTTATCATGAAAACTCCTACCAGCGAATGGCCGTTTTTACGGTTCCAATAGCACATCTTCGTGAAAAGGTCGATTTCGGTTCTAAGACAGGATCTGATATAGCCGTTCTTAACATCGCTAAAGACATCGTAAACTTCGGCCTCTTTGTTGTATGTCTTGGGGTTGGCAAGGTATTTCAGCATCTTCTTGTTAGGCTCATAACTGTCATACTTGCTGCAAAAAGCCTGAGCGAAGTCCTGAATATTGACTTTGGCACCCTTGGGGCTGACGGTGATGGGTGTTTTCTTCCAATTGCTTGTCATTTCGTAGAGTCCACTCTCCACGTTTTCATCCGTGTCTGCAGACTCGCTTCCTTCCTGCACCTCTGCTGATTCCATTGTCATTTCCTTTTCATCATTCGGCCCGTCTGATGCGCTCTCTCCTTCGTTGGCGGATTTGCCACAACCCGTCAGGAATGCCACACAGACAATGGCCACCATGACCATCCATTTGTCAATTCTTCTTAAGTTTTTCATTGTTGTTCTTATTAGTATAAAAGTGCATTTTGTGTTGCAAAGTTACAAAACATTTTCCAATTCGTCAAGCCTAGTGTGAAGCTTTTCCTAAATGTATGGCTAAAGCACATATCATCGAAGTCGGTCTAAAAGTGAGAAAAAGACATTCTAGTGAAACGCAAGATCAATTATCCTTTATTCTTCTTTTGTTTTGAGAAAAACAGCTAATTTTGTATCCATAAAAAAAGGTATTATGGCAAAAAGGAATGAATGTAAATATTACCAGCGAATTGACGGTAACAAGGTGGAATGCCAACTTTGTCCGCATCATTGCCGTATCGCCAATGGTCAGACAGGGCGATGCCAAAGCCGCCGCAACGTGGAAGGGACATTGGTGAGCGAGGTTTATGGCCGTCCTTGTGCCCTTGCCATTGACCCCGTTGAGAAAAAGCCCCTATATCATTTTCATCCGGGGACGGAATGTCTATCCATTGCTTGCACAGGATGCAACTTCCGCTGTCTGAGCTGTCAGAACTACGATATCTCACAAACGAAGCCCGACGATGTGGGACATTACGAGTTGCTTCCCGAACAGGTGGTGGCATTATGCATTGAGAAACGGTGTCCCGGCATCGCCTATACCTACACAGAACCCCTCACCTATATTGAATATGTGGCCGACACCGCACGGCTGGCGCACGAGCGCGGCCTATGGAACATCCTTGTGACGGCCGGTTATGTGTGCGAGGAACCTCTGAAGGACCTACTGCCGCTGATCGATGCAGCCAACATAGACCTGAAGTCGTTCAGCGACAGCATTTATCAACAAGTGAACGGCGGCCATTTGCCGGTGGTGCTCGACACCATCCTTGCCATGCGGGATGCTGGCGTATGGATAGAACTAACCAACCTTATCATCCCCGGTGTAAACGATGACATGAACATGATCCGCCGGATGTGCAAATGGATGGCCGACAACCATTTAAATGAGGTTCCTCTACACTTCAGCCGTTTCTTTCCCAGATACCGGATGGCTGATATCTCCCCTACTCCTCTCAATACACTGAGAAAAGCCCGCCAAACGGCACTTGAAGAAGGTATCAGCCATGTGTATCTGGGAAATGTATGATGACATTCCTATTGTTGTTTCAGCAGTTTTAGTTGCTGCTGTGGAGCGAGGGCATTGCTAGTCTTTTCGGTGTACTCTGCGATTTTGAGCGTAGCGTTGGCAGTGATGTCGCGGCTGTCGTGGCCGATGCAGAAGACATAGGTGCCCGCCTCTGTGATCCACTGTGAGTTGGCCTCGTCAAACGAAGCGAGGTCACGCACGGGTATAATCATCGTCAGTGTCTGGCTCTCCCCCGGTTTCAGGTCACGCGTCTTAGCAAAGGCCTTCAGTTCCTGAATTGGTTTCTCCAGCCTTCCTTTGGGAGCCTGCACATAAACCTGTGCCACCTCCTTGCCCGTTACATTTCCAGTGTTCTTGACAGTAACGCTCACCTCTACAGCCTCCTTTCCCTTGGCCTTTACCATAGGCTTAGAGAACGCAAAGGAAGTGTAGCTCAGACCATAACCGAAGGGATAAGCCACATTCTTCCCAAAGCTGTCGAAATAGCGGTAACCCACGTAGATATCCTCATCATGATTAGTGAAATCGTGACCCGGAACCGGACGTCCGTCATTCTTCATGTTGTGCAAAGAATAATAGTCGTTGTTAAGCGGGAAATTCTTGGTTGAGGGATGGTCGGTGGCAGCGATGGGCCACGTCATGGTCAGTCTGCCCGATGGACACACTTTTCCGACCAGAAGGTCAGCGATGGAGTTGCCGCCCTCCATGCCAGGCTGCCAAGCGCAGAGTATGGCATCGGGATAGTTGCTCCAAGAGGCCGTCTCGATGACACTGCCCGAGTTGATGACCACCACGACTGGTTTTCCTTCTGCGTGGAAGGCGTTGCATACATCTGTAATCAAGGCCCGCTCCTCGCCGGTGAGGTTGAACTCTGTATTGATATCACGGTCGATGCCCTCTCCTGCCTGTCTGCCGATAGTGATGATGGCAGCATCCGCTTTTTCCACCTCCTTGTTGATGGCTATGGGAGAGATACCGATTTCCGGGTATTTCTGTTGTCCGAAATAGTCCATTTGGAACCACTTGGCCGGATGGCGCTCTGCCTGGAACTTGACACGTGCAAACTCAATATACTTATGGTAGATGTCGGTCATGGTCTCTGTCGAAGCGATGCCCACATTCTTCAATCCCTCCAGCAAATCTACTACATACGGTGGGTGCACACAACCAGAGCCTGTGCCTCCATGCAGGAAGTCATAACTGTTCTCTCCGAACAATGCGACGGTCTTGATAGCACCATCCCTCCACGGAAGGATACCGTCATTCTTGAGGAGTACAATGCCCTCGCAGGCCGTCTCATGAGTGATGACAGCATGGGCCTTGAGGTCGGGTTTGTTGGTTGCCGGATACTTATTGAAGCTCGGTGTCTTCACGATATATTCAAGCATGCGGCGCACATTGCGGTCCACATCAGCCATGGACAAATTCAGGAGCAGACATAGTATTCTTCATTCCCATAGGTACGAGGATCATA
>CAMZHP010000130.1 GCA_947306845.1 uncultured Prevotellaceae bacterium | reverse complement strand
GGATATGCCATCAGATTTGATATTTTTTTAGTAAGTTTGCAAACAAAAGGTGCGAAATGTGCATCTGAGAGCATCAGCCTAAAAAACGGACTACTACAATGAGTATGAAAAGCAAATCTAATGACTACCTGATGAGGACCATCCTATTGACCCTTCTCATGATGACAGCCATGTCGATGTCGGGCAAGGTGAAGGTGAAAACCAACTCCCCGCAGACCCAGTATGCCGCATCGCGGTTGAGCAGCATCGACAAGCGGTTCGCCATCACCATCGCCGTCAGCGGAAAAGGAGAAGCCGAGGGTTTCACCATCACCCGCAAAGGCAAGAAAGTGAGCATCACCGGCAATGACGGCAGCGGAGCCATCTACGGTGCCAACCGTTTGCTGGAACTGTATCAGGCCGACCCCACCCTCAGTACGCTGACCACCGTCAGGGAGGTGCCCGAGATGAAACTCCGGGGAGCCTGCGTGGGACTGCAGAAGACAGAATACCTGCCAGGACACCGCGTATATGAGTACCCCTACACGCCCGAGAACTTCCCCTGGTTTTATGACAAGGCGCTGTGGACGCGTTACCTCGACCTGTTGGCGGAGAACAACATGAACACCGTCTATCTGTGGAACGGCCATCCCTTTGCCTCACTCGTCAAGCTTGATGACTATCCCTTCGCGCCAGAGGTGGACGATGCCACGATGCAGAAAAACCAGGACATGTTCACCTTCCTCACCACGGAAGGCAACCGCCGCGGCATCCGCATCATCCAGATGTTCTACAACATCATCGTCTCCAAACCCTTCGCCGACCACTACGGCATCAAGACACAGGACCGCAACCGGCCCATCACCCCCCTCATCGCCGACTACACTCGGAAATCCATCGCCGCCTTCGTGCAGAAATACCCCGATGTGGGTTTCCTCGTATGTCTGGGTGAGGCCATGTCGGGCATCGACAACGACATCAAATGGATGACCGAGACCATCATCCCCGGCATCAAGGACGGACTGTCCGCCTCGGGCCGCACCGACACGCCCCCCATCATCCTGCGGTCGCACGACACCGACGGTCCCACGGTGCTGGCGAAGTCGCTGCCCCTCTACCCCAACATCTACACGATGAGCAAATACACCGGCGAGAGTCTGACGACCTACGAGCCAGGCGGTCCCTGGGGCGAGACGCACAGGAAACTGGCCGAGGCCGCTCCCATCCACATCGACAATGTGCATATCCTCGCCAATCTGGAACCCTGGCGCTGGTCATCACCCGCTTTTTGCCAAAAGACGGTGGCAGCCATGCACCGCGTGCACCACTCCAAGGGACTTCATCTCTATCCCCAGGCCTCCTATTGGGACTGGCCCTACACCGCCGACCGGTTGCCTGACGGACAGCGGCTGCTGCAGATCGACCGAGACTGGATGTGGTACAAATGCTGGGGACGCTATGCGTGGAACAGTCATCATGAGGCCGACAGTATCTTCTGGCAGCGGCAACTCGCCGACCACTTCGGCATCAGCATGGACGCCGCCGCCCATCTGCTCAAGGCATACGATGAAGTCGGAGAGATCGCACCCAAACTCATCCGTCGTTTCGGCATCACTGAGGGCAACCGCCAGACCCTGCTTTTGGGCATGAAGATGAGTCAGTTGGTGAACCCCTACAAATACACCATCTATCCAGGATTCTATGAGAGTTGCGGTCCGCAGGGCGAGAAACTCATCGAATATGTGGAAAAGGAATGGAAACACCAGGCACATCAAGGCGAGCTGCCCCTCAGCATCACCGACCAATGCGTCGCCCATGCCAAGGCAGCATCCGAAGCCTTTGAATTCGTGGCCAATGCCCAGGCCACCCGCCATGCCGACGAACTGCAGCGCATCGGACTGGACATCGCCAATTACGCCTTCTTCGCCCTGTCGTTCCAACAGAAAGTGCTCTCCGCCCAACAAGTGCTCAACTACAAATGGAGCAAAGACATCAGTTACCTCGACAAGGCCGTGGCACCATTGGAAAAGAGCCTCAGCATGTGGAAGATACTCGCCAACCTGACCGACAGCACCTATCTCTATGCCAACTCGATGCAGACCGGACAGCGGCGCATCCCCATCGGCGGCAACAACGGGAAATACAAGACCTGGCGCGAGATGGTGCCCGTCTATGAGGAGGAACTCACCAACCTCAAAAAGCACATCGCTGAACTGAAGAATCCCCAGAACGGCAGCGAAGCGGAGAACATCCATCCTGCCAAGGCGGCCACGGTGGACCTGTTCTATGCCGGAGCCCCCATCTCGGAGAAAGACATCGCGAGCCTCACCCCCAAAGCGCCATCGACAGCCCTCCTTGCCAAGGACGCCCTGCTCTATGAGAACCGCAACGAAAGAATCGACTCACTCGCCCCCGAACTGCAAGGGCTGCAGGGCATCATCCTCAACCGCGACACCACCCGCATCGAGGGCACGACTGTGGTCTTCACCTGCAGTCAGCCCGTGAACATGCTGGTGGGTTTCTTCGTCGATGATGACACGAAGTATGCCAAGCCCCCCAAACTGGAAGTCGACGCCACCGGCAACGAATACGGTCAGGCAGAACCTGTCATCACCAATGCCGTCAACATGACGGGCATGCCCAAAGTGAATATCCACGCCTATCACTTCGGAGCAGGGAAACATGTCATCCATCTCCCCAAAGGCATCATCATGGTGGCAGGCTTCACCTCTGATGTGCTTCGTCCCCGCGATGCCGGCCTCCAAGGCGCCGGCGACGAAGTAGACTGGCTGTTTAATTGATCTAGAAAATCTAGAGAATCTAGAAAATCTAGAAAATCTAGAAAAAAAGAAAAGCCCTTAAAAAATGAGAATATCCATCACTGCCACAATCCTCCTGCTTGGCTGTCTCGCCTCGATGGGACAGGCCATTCCCCAAAAACGCATGCAGGAGATTTACGAGGCCTCCGTCACGCCCTACAAATACGGGATGGTGGTGGCTCCCGAATCCAATGATCGCAAATATGACTGTCCGACGGTGTTTAGCCAGGACGGCAGATGGTATATGACCTTCGTGTGCTATGACGGTAAGGACGGCACCGACGGGCGGGGCTATGAGACGTGGCTCGCCGAGAGCGACGACCTGTTGCACTGGGAGATCAAGGGGAAGATTTTAAACCTCCCCCCGACCCCCTCCAAAGGAGGGGGAGGGGTGGTTTGGGACCAAAACCAGCGGGGTGGATTTCCTGCGCTGATTGACTATGAATGGGAAGGCAGCCATGAGATGCAAGCCTACAAGGGAAAGCACTGGATGACCTACATCGGCGGACCAGGCACAGGCTATGAGGCGGTGAACGCCCCTCTGAGCATCGGCATCGCATCGACAGCAGGCGACATCACCCATCCACATCAGTGGGACACGCAACCCGCCCCCCTGATGAGTTATGACGACCCTGACGCGCAGTGGTGGGAGCAACTGACACAATACAAGAGCACCATCTATTGGATCAAAGATAAGCGGCAGCGCATCAAAGGTGAGGAGAAATACCCATTCGTGATGTTCTACAATGCCGGCGGCAAGAATGACACCCACCCCAAAGGTGAGCGCATCGGCATCGCCCTCTCCAAGGACATGAAACGATGGAAACGCTACAGCGGCAACCCCGTCTTTGCCCACGACAGCGACGGCACCATCACGGGCGACGCCCAACTCGTACGCATGGACGACGTATGGGTGATGTACTATTTCTCCGCCTACAACCCCACCCGCGAATACAACGCCTACAACACCTTCGCCGCCAGTTATGACCTGGTGCACTGGCAGGACTGGACGGGACCCGACCTCATCATCCCCTCCAAGCCCTACGACGAGATGTTTGCCCACAAGAGTTGCGTGGTGAGACACAACGGGGTGGTCTACCATTTCTACTGCGCCGTGAACCATGCCGGACAGCGCGGCATCGCCCTCGCCACCTCCAAGCATCTCGGTGCAAGCGAGGTGCATTTCCCAGCCCCGGATCCCACCGGTCATCGCTATGTGCAATCGCTCAACGAACATTGGGAGGTGACGCACGAAGGGAAAACATTTCAGACCGACATCCCCATCAACCTCGACGACTACTACGGAGCCGTACAGTTCGAGCACGGCAACCTGCATGGAGAGGCCATCTTTACCAAGACCTTTGATGTGCCCGACCTCCAAGGTAAGCGATTCTTTATCCGCTTCGAGGGTGTGGGCACATACGCCGACATCTCCCTCAACGGGCATGCGCTGGGCCGCCATGACATCGGACGCACCACGCTGACCCTGGATGTGACCCCCTATATACGACCCGGCAGCAGCAACCGGCTCACGGTGAACGTCTCCCATCCCGCCGGTATCACCGACATGCCGTGGGTGTGCGGCGGATGCAGCAGCGAATGGGGCTTCAGCGAAGGCAGCCAACCCTTTGGCATCTTCCGTCCCGTGGTGCTGGAAGTCACCGACCCAGTGCGTGTAGAACCCTTCGGCGTGCATGTGTGGAACAACGCAGCCTGCGACAGTCTGTTTGTAGAGACCGAAGTGCGCAACTATGGCACCGAGGCCATCACCTTCGACCTTGTCAACCGACTGCTGGAGAAGAGCGGCAAGCAGGTCATCCGCCTCACCGAGTCCCTCACCCTCGCCGCCGGCGAGACACGCACGGTGCGGCAGCAGGCAGCGCTCAGTCAGCCCAACCTATGGACTCTGGAAAAGCCCTATCTCTACAATGTCAGTACCCTCATCAAGCGCGGCGGCAAGACCACCGAGAGCACCAACACACCGTATGGCATCTGCACGACCTCGTGGCCGCTGACCCGCAAAGACGGCGACCAGCGCTTCCTGCTCAACGGACAGCCCATCTTCATCAACGGCACCTGCGAGTATGAGCATGAATTCGGGCAGAGCCACGCCTTCACACCCGAACAAATCGAGGCCCGCATCAAACTGGTGAAAGACGCAGGATTCAACGCCTTCCGCGACGCCCACCAACCCCACAACCTCCTCTATCAGACTTTGCTCGACCGTGAGGGCATTCTCTGGTGGCCACAGTTCTCCGCCCACATCTGGTATGACACACCGGAGTTCCGCGAGTCGTTCAAGCGACACCTGCGCCAATGGGTGAAGGAGCGCCGCAACTCCCCCTCCATCATCCTCTGGGGACTGCAGAACGAGAGCACACTGCCCCGTGACTTCGCCGAGGAATGCTGCAACATCATCCGCGAGATGGACCCACGCTGTGGCACACAACGGCTCATCACCACCTGCAACGGCGGTGAAGGCACCGACTGGAACGTCATACAGAACTGGAGCGGCACCTACGGCGGTGACCCCGACAACTACGGCAACGAACTGAAACGTCCCGAACAGTTGCTCAACGGCGAGTATGGTGCCTGGCGCACCCTCGGCAACCACACCGGAGAGGGATATACCGAAGAAAGTGCCGCCGACCTGCTGTTGAAAAAGGCGCAGTTGGCTGAGAGTGTCGCCGACAGCGTGTGCGGCCATTTCCAGTGGTTGCTCGTCAGCCACGACAACCCCGGGCGGCGGCAACCTGATGAGGGACTGCGCCGCATCGACAAAGTGGGCCCCTTCAACCACAAGGGTTTGCTGACCATCTGGGAACAGCCCACCGATGCCTATTACCGCTACATGCAACGCTACAACCCGCAGTCCATCGCCCCAGCCGCATCCACAGTGGATGAGAGCATCCTCAGACCCGCAGAAGGATACGACTATCTCTACCGCCTCAACTGCGGCGGCGACCTCATCAAGGACAGTTTTGGCCATAAGTGGATGCAGGACGACAGTCGGTGGTCACATTCCTGGAGCGAGCGATTTGAAGGACTTTCCCCCTATCAGGCTTCGCAGACCCACAATGACGCCATCTCATCACCGCTGTTCCAGACCTCCCGATTCGGCCGTCATGCGCTCAGTTACCACTTTCCTGCCGAAGCAGGGAAATACCGCGTGGAACTCTTTTTTGTCGAGCCCTGGTACCGGCAGCAGGACGCAGAGGGACTGCGCCGTTTTGATGTCGCCATCAACGGCAAGACCGTCGTCCGTGACCTTGACATCTGGGCACAGGCCCACTACGGGCAACCCTACAAGCGCGTGGTAGACATCACCCACAACGGCGGTGACATCACCATCTCCTTCCCCAAGGTGAGGGCAGGACAAGCCATCATTTCCGCCATCGCCATCGCCACACCAGCATCGGATGCCACGGCAGTGCCCGACGTCCCCCTGTCCACTTCAACGATGTGGGCGGACTTCGACAAGGACATTCTGACCAAGACGCCCGACTCACTGTTGCCGCCACGCAGCAACAATGCCATCGAGGTGGAAGGCCGCAAGGTGAAAGGACGCATGGAGTGGGATTTCACCGTCGGTGTCGCCAAGGTCTATGCCCTGCGCTGGAAATATCACAACGCACAAAAAGCCCGCGTGCTGCATGTGCATATCACCGACAGCAAGGGAACGGTCTATAAGGACGATGACATCACCTTCCTGCAGACACAGGAGAAGAAGACCAAGCGCAAGATGACAAGCATCACCACCGGTTCGCAGATCAATGCCGGCACCTACCATGTCGTCCTCACCGGCGAAGGCCTCAGCGACATGCTCTTCGACCCCCTGACGGTGGAATGAGATACGTCATTCAACACTGAGATACAAAGGTCACCATGAAATAAAGAAGGTATCATCTTCCTTTCCTACTTAGCCAGAGGCTCAGAAGAGGGTCGGAGAGAGAATAAATTTTCTCTTTCCGGGTGATCAAGTCATATTCAAGCAACTTGAGGGCGGCAGACTGAGTGGAACTGGGTGAACGCAACCTGTGTTTTTTGTTGAAAGCTGATGATGTGATGCTTGTAACCTGTCCTTCCTCATGGATGGCATAGAGCAGTTCCTTTTGAACCTCGGTGATAAATGCCAGTTGTTCCCGAAGATGAGAATCATTTTCCTTAATGTAATCCTCTACCAACTGTTTGGCCATATCTATATCGCAACATCCTCCTTCGGGTGTTTCTGAGAATGCATCCTTCATGATGCGCTGCACATAGAAAGTGACGCCCCGGAAAATGTCGTAAACGTAGTAGAAGGCTTCAGTACAGATGCTCCTTCCTGCTTGTTGGAAATGTGATTTGGAAAAATCAAGATAAACTTCCTTGTCAATCGGTTCGAGTCTCAATGCCTTGGCACTCTGATAGAAAGGACGTCTTGATGAGAAAAACATTTCCTCCATCAACCTTCTCCTGCTTCCGCAAAACACAAAGTTGGCATTCGAAAGTTTTTGAATATGCGTTCTCAGGAGAGCCTCGACATTCTTCTCTTGATATCGGGAAATCTGCTGAAATCCATCTATGATGACCAAACAGCGTTTGTCTACACGTTCAAGATAATCAAAAATCTCATTGAGGGTGTATTCCGGTCGTAGAATGTCTCCCAATTTGACATCAAACGTGGGTGTATTTTGTATTGGGTCATATCCAAAACTGGCACTGAGTGATTTCAGCAATGTAACAAATAGTTTTCGCATTTTCTCACTTTTACTGGCCACACTTTCGAAAACGGCTGTTCCGAGAGTGAGAATGAACTCACGAAAAGTTGTGGTATGCAAAATATCTACTGAAATCGTAAGATACTCTTCCTGAATGGACGGTTGATCAATAACATGATCAACAAGCGAAGTTTTTCCCATGCGACGTGATGACGTAAGCACAACGTTTAATTGGTTGCGAAGTGCTTTCTCCAATTCAGCAGACTCAGACTCTCTATCACAAAAATAGGCTGGGGCTATCTTGCCAGAAACTACAAACGGATTCAAATATTTACCCATATCTTCCTGAATTTTAGCACAAAGATAACGGATTTAAGCAAATTACTAAAAAAAATTACCGAAATTTAATAATTTGTATTTTAAAGTCAATTGTATACTGGTTGGTCTCGGGCGAAACCTACCCAAAAAGAACATAGGCCAGCAGCCAACCATCGAAGGAAGACCAGGTTGCTATTGGAGATAATAAAGAGATAAAATAAGGAGGAAAATGGAATACAAAAATAGAAAAAGTGCCAAGGCACTCGCAAAAAGGTTGAAAAAGGGGTGAAAATATCTTTTTCTTTTTGTTCGACAATTCAAAATTTTGCCTATATTTGCAATCGCATAACCCGATAACGGCGGATGACTAAAACACACCGTCTCGGGCGAGCACTACATTATAGAAAAGCGTCACACGATGCTTTGTCGATTGGCTATCTGAAATTACCACATTCAAATGCAAGTCAAAGACATAGCGGAGTAGGATGCCACGGGTATGCTGATATCCGTCGTGTGCGTGAAGGCTAACCATGCCTTCTACGCACACCAAACGGATGTATCAGCAAACTACGCGTGGGTATCACTCTG
>CAMZHP010000129.1 GCA_947306845.1 uncultured Prevotellaceae bacterium | reverse complement strand
AAAATATGCGGCATTGGTGGATGCGCCCAAAGCAGACCTCTTGCGCAGCAATAAGTACAACAAGAAGAACCCTATCGGTTTCGATGTCGAGAAATCAGCTTACGAACTTTGGGGGGTAAACGCCATGCGAATTCCGGGAATGAGCAGGGCTTTACTACTGAGACTTCTCGGTGAGTTAGGGCATGACTTCACTACAAAATTTGCAGATGTAAGCCACTTCTTAAGTTGGGCAAACCTTGTTCCAAACAACAAAATCTCAGGTGGAGCACTTCTTTCGAGCAAGGTGCCAAAGAAAAAGAACCCGGTAGGCGTTGTTTTCCGTATGGCAGCGAACGCACTTAAGGCGGCAAAATGTCCATTGGGTGACTATTTTAGACATATGAGAGCCAAAGGGGGACATTTGCAAGCAATGGTGGCTACCGGCAAGAAACTTGCTACAATTTTTTATAACATGGTACAACGAAAGATTGAATACAATGAAAACATATATACCAATCATCGGAAGAATGAACTACATAAAAAAGTGGAATATCTACATAAGCGCCTTAAACGCATGGAATTAGAACTGGCAAACTGTGAGTGAATCCTTGATGATATACAATTTGTTATATAGAAGCGGTTTTTGATCATCTCTCCATTCAAGTCCTTATAACTCTCTGTACCTCTGTTCCTCTGTGTTGAAATAAAAGATAGGATGCACCTCAACAATAAAAAAGAATTGAATTCTTTTTGTATTGTCTTCGGTTTGCACTATCTTTGCAGAAAAATTGGGACTTATGTTAAACGCATTACTAGGATTGGCGATTTTTGTCGCTGTGGCTCTCGTAGGTTGGGCCATTGCCGAACTGAAAGGCAATACCTGCAATTATGAGCAAAACGAGGACGAGAAACGAGTTGACGAACAACTGGCTGACGCTCTCCACAAGAATGGGTTCACGGAGATGGACATCAATGATGTCATCCGCAACATCAGCACCAAGGGCTTCAAGACCACTTAGGTTTTGACCTTTTGAGTTCAGATAACACTTAGACACAGAGATACAGAGATTTTATCTTCCTTTGTATCTCTGTGTCTTTGTGTTGGATGCTTATGGCAGAGGTTGTGGCGCAGGAGTCGTAGCCGGGGGCGCAGTGCTGGGCTTGATGGCATCACTGGTGGGCAGCAGCTTCTCAGACAGCTTCTCATAAAGCAGCTGCACGTCGAGACTGTTGTGGTCAGCAGAGATGACCTGCTGGAACACTTCGCGGGCGGCAGGTGAGTGGATGTTGTTGGGAACGATGACGTCACGCCATATCAGGTTCCACCACTCGTTGTTGATCACCTTGCCGCTGTAGTTCTTCATTTTGATTTCGCTGACACGCCCGTTGAAGATCGTATTGAGCACATCCATGTATTTGTTGCTCTTGATAGAGTCTTTGCGCCACACATTGTTGTTCTGCAGGTAGGCTCGGTCGATGCCTTCAAGCGTCACCTGGTCGCGCTCGTCGAGGATCAGACCCACGTCGGAAGATGCCTCGCTGTCCACGGTGGTCACTTCTCCCTCATCGCCCACAATCTTTTTCTTGGTATCTTTCTTCTCCGTCGTTGGCCATTGTTCCACCGGCCATGGCCAATGCCGCGTCATCGCCCAGCAAACCAATGCGTATGCCGCCAGGGTGAAGGCAATCATCGTAAGGAACTTGAACAGTCTGAGGATGTTCTTGGAGGTTTTGGTGAGCTTGCGCGGGATGAACATGCGGTAGGCGCCACCTTCCTTTTTCACCTCATAGCCTTTCACCCTGCCCTCCTTGAGCTGGTTGAAGAGCCGTTCGTTGGTGCCTATGTCAACAGATGCCTCGATGGGGCGTCCGTCGCTGAAGTCGAGGGTCACATGGGTGACGTCGTGCTGCGGCTCGGGGTAGAATACATACTCTTGCTGCTTGACAATGCCTGGTGTCACCTGAATCCTTGCATCCTTGAAACCCTCTCCCGTGAAGGTGATATGGCCGGCGTCGTTGACATCGTCCTCATAGATCTTGATGAGGTAACACCCGTTGGCATCGGGCATCACCTGCTCGCCATTGTAGCGAACGATACTGCTACGGTAATGCCTGCCATTGTGCTTGACGAAGAATTTCAGCTCGTAGTAGAACTTGATGGTGCGCTCGTCGATGCGGATGGAGTTGGACGATGAGTCGTAGTAGCCATAGCGGCTGGGCTTGGTGATGTCGCCTTGCACATCGATGGTCATGGGCAGCATGCCCTCCTTGCCTTTGAGGCTGATGCGGGTGGTATCGCCCTCCTTCACCTTGCCATATTCATATCCCTGTGGTGAGAGAATCTTGAAGGTGCGCAGCACGAGGGAATGGATGTGTTTGCATGCCTGCGGGCGGACGGGGTGCACGTTCTCGCCGATGAGGTAGATGAGCGATGTCTGGCGGAAAAATTCCTGGTCGGGGAACCGTATCAGAGTCGCGATCTCGCCCCTCGTCTTGTAGTTCATGTAATAGGTGAGCGCGCTGTCTTCGTGGGCCTTGGCGACAGGTAGTGGGGTGGGCACTCCCGGTGTAGCTTTGGCTGTCAGCTCACTGTGTATGCTTTTGACGGCAGCCGCAAACTGCTTGTTCTCATTGGGTTTTGTTGTCGATGCCGGCAGTTGGCCGTATGCCTTCGCCAGTTCGTCGAGCGAATCGAGGAGTAGGTTGCCGTCAATGGTTTTCTGACTGATATTCATCAGGATGGCACATTCCACGAATCCGTCGGCGATGGCTTTGATGACGGACACCTGCATGTTCTGCCCGTCGGGATAGATATTGATACGGTAGGCCTTGTCGGTGCTGATATTCGCCATGTCGGCCTTGCTGTTGCGAAGCCTGAAATCATAAGCAGACTCAGCGGGGTAAGCGATGACGGGTACCAGACTTTCCTGGTTGAGTTGTTTGTTGATGTTGATGCGAATCGGTTCCATTTTTGCCCAATATGAAAGTATTTTTCTCCAATCTTCTGCAAAGATAGTGAAAGGCGAGGGCAATGCAAAATAAATCGGCATTTATTTTCATTGCCGAGCCGCATCCTATCTTTATCTCAACACGGAGATACAAAGGCACAGAGATTATTTTGGAGGCCCCACGGAAGAATGCAGCCCCCCTTCGGAGGGGAGCTGCAGATGCGTAATTCTCTTTTCACTCTTTGTGTAGGATGAATTATTTCATGATGAATTTTCGGCCGTTGATCAGATAGACACCTGGCTTGAGTTGGTCGCTGTTGACACGTCGGCCGGAGAGGTCATAGACCGCGCCGTCGGAGACAGGAGCATCATTGCGTACAGTGTGTATGCCCGATGTGCTGTCCAGTTCCACCGACATCTTCTGGTTGGTCCATCCCAGTACTGACCAGTTGGAGAGGTCATCAGACTCAAAGTTTCCATCCGCAATCATCTCCGTCGTGTCACCCTCCTTGGTGCATGAGAGGTCATCAATATATACATCACCGCCCAATTTTCCGATGGCGAAGATGAGCACATCGTGAGGATGCTGAGCAGCGCGCTTCCAGGTGAGTTCCTGCCATTGGGTGGTGAGGGTGAAGGACGACCAGTATTCGATGTCGGCGCTGTTGCCCCACTGGTCGCGGTTGCTGCTGCCGTCATAGCGGGGCCAAAGGGCGAAGTCAGCCGGTTTGTCAGCCTTCATGGTGGCTCTTATGGTGTAGGTCTTGCCCTTCTCCATAGGCTTTGCCAGTTTGACAATGGCCTCATAGTCCCACTGGTTGGCCTGTGCTGCAGGGTTGTGCAATACCAGTACATGGTTGGGCCCGGAAGCAGAAACATTGACGTTGATCACCAGCGAGTGCTGCTCGCCCAGGAAGTCGGTATAGGTAGCCGTCACCGTCCCTTGTTTCTCCTCCGTGGCGACTATGTTGCATCTGTCAATCTTGAAGTCGGAACTGCTGAGCGTACACTCGTTGGTGAGGAGCTCACGATGTCCGTCCTCAAAAGTGCCCCAGATTTTGAGCACCTTGCTGCCCCCTATGCGGAGAGTGATGTCCTCCACAGGGTCGAGTCGCTTCAGCGAGTAGATTTTCTTCTGGTTCTCCTTCCATGCGTAGTCGGCCTGTGCTTGAGTGGCGACACCCAGTTGCCTCAGTGCCTCATAGGCATAGCGCTTGCCCATGGTGCGGTAGCCGGAGACGGTGAAGTGGATGTTGTCGCTGGCGCACGGGCATCCTTCTGAAGGGATGACGTAGGAGTTGGGAATGACGGAAGGCAACTGCGCGATGATGCTGTTGTGCAGCGCACAGGTGCCGCCTACATCGGCATTGACGGTCTCGCCGGCGAAGAGTGGCACATCCTCGGCCTTCAGACCAAGGTCACTGAGTAGTGTCTCATAGATGTGCTTCACTTTTTGCAACCATTCCCGCTGACCGTTGTTCGACTCGCCCTGATGAAGCAGTATGCCTTTGATGACACCGCTCTCCTGTGCCTTGCGTGCCATGTCGACCAAGCGCTGATAGGGGAAGTTGTCATATTCCTTGGCTGTGTTCTGCAACCAGCTCTCAGTGGTTTTCAGGTATGCGTCCACCTGACTTTTCTCAGGCAGGAATCCCTCGATGGCAATGCCGCCCACTGCCACGTCGACCACTCCCACCTTCACGTCAGAGGGGAGGGCTGCCACCATGGTGCGGCCGAAATAGTCGGCCATGCCGATATTTGTCCACTGCCTGACGATGGGAGGATAGGCGGTGTACCACTTGCCCATCTGGCGCTGGGGGTTGGAGAAGTTGACGCAGGCCAGCGTCTGGAAACGAGGATCGACATATTCCTTGTCCACAGCCGTGGGGCTGGCTTGGCCTTCCATGTTCGACTGTCCGAAGCACAGATAGACATAGAATTTGGGGTCTGGTTGGGACATGGCGGCCAGTGTAACCGCTGAGAAAACAAGTGTTATCAGTGTTTTTTTCATCATTTCAAAAAGATGGATTTGACCATTGTAAGGCAAAGATAGTGCAAACTCAGTGGAAAACAAAGAAAAACATATATTTTTTCAAAAAGAAATAGAGGTTTAAGAAGTAAAGCCAGAGAGGAACCCCACCTCTCCAATGCTCTCACCAGGAAGAAGCTGTCCGATGGCGGCGATGCGGAACCAGCGGTAGGGTGTGCCCCGACGACAGCACAAGTATTGGTTGGCACTGCTGCTGATGAGATGCCAGTGGAAGAGGTCGTTGCTCCCATAGAGAGCGACACCCAGATGGCTCCCGGCAGCACCACGGTGCTCAAACAGACCACGCACCAGCAATTGCTCTACGCTCTTGTGGAGGTGACGTTGACCCAAAGGCAGCGGGCGCGTGCAGAGGAGAACGGGCAAGCGGCCTGTGGGGCTGAGACTCACGCGGACTGCTTTGGTCTGGCCATCGCCGGTGAGGGTGGCAAAGACCTCCCCTCCGTCGCACACCACTGACGACAGACGGGCCATGGCAGTGCCCCATGTCCCAGAGCGCAGCGAGCAGACCAGTGCGCCGGGCCATCGTGTGGCTATCGGTTGGTTGTCCGTCGGCCAGAACAGCCACAGACGGTCGTTGGCTGCATCATAGGCCATCTTTGCCTCATGCAGTTTGCTCCCCATCCAGTACGGTGGATCGCCTGCCGACAGCGGGAGGGCGGGCTCGGTGGCGATGATCTCAGCGGCATAGGGCAGTGAGGAGAACCGGAAAGGCGGTTCGCGCAACATGTCGGACAGGCAGGTGACATTCGACCCCTTCAGGGCCATCACCCCCTGTGCGGAGAGATAGATGACGGCGTCGGAGGTGCACACCGCCTGGGTGCCAGGCAGCATTCCCGCCCGCGTCGCCTTCTGCTGTGCGCTCCACTTGCCACCGCTGAGGCGCAGCAGCCACACGCCCCTCTCGTTGAGCACATAATATTGCCCGTCGCCGAACAGCCCGTCGGCGCTGCGGCGCGTACTGGTCGTGATTTCCAAGATGGGGCTGTCGCCCACATTGACTTCTGCGGCGGCAGGGAACACGTGGGGATTGCCTTGTGCTGATGACTGAAGGCGGCTTCCCTGTCTGTCGAGAGGCCAGGAGGTTCGTGCCTGCGCGGCATGGGCCTCGAAGTCCGCAGCCGTCTCCTCTTCCCACAACAGCATGCTTTCTATGTAACCTCCGCTCACGGGATCGGCGACGAGTGCGCGTACCTGCTGCACCAGCAAGGAGAGGATGAGCGGGCGGGGCGTGCGGTGGAACTGTCCCGTTGCTCCGAAGACCGCCACCGACATGCCCTTGCTGACGAGGGGATGGAGAGGATGCGTGGTGGTAAAATAGCGGTAGGCGTTGCCTTCTGGCAGCCGGAGGTGGTATTCGAGGGAGCGCAGGTGGGTGCCGGGAGCCATCATCATGCCTGCTATCGGATAGATCACCTCACCCCGCCACCACATGTCGCGCTCCGGTGCACCATCGGCCACGGCATGGATGACGAGGTCGGCGGTGCGTCCCTCGGGGTCGTCGGCGATATCGGGACGGTCGCCGGCGGTGAGTTCATCGCCGTAACGGTAACGGATGCCAATCTCGAGCGGGTTGTGCACGATGGCTGTTATGTCGCCGAGGAGGAGCCGTCCGCTGTGGCTGAGCGCCACCTTTGCACCTCCCGACCACCGCCTCATGTCGCTGAGGTCGGCAGGAATGCCGCCGTAGTCGGCATTCTGCACGAGCAAGGGCTGTCCGCTCTGTCCGATGTCGATGGTCATGGCGGGATAGAACGTGAGCTGGTCGAGGTGCTGCAGGAGTGGCTGCTGGGTGAGCTCGCGGAACGTCAGTGAGGTGGTCCGTCCCTCGTTGTCGATGGTATGGCCTACGGCCTTGCGCATGTCGAGCATCTGGGTGGGGCGTGAGAGGAAGATGTCGATACCCCTGATGAGGGAGGTGGCCCGCTCCGGATGGCGCAGGGTGACGGTGATGACATGGCGGTGGAAATCGGTCTGCATCCAAAGTCGTTCCGCCTCGCGGTCGGCGTTGATGGTGGCCGTCATGTTGGCGGGGAGCAGCGAGAAGAGGTTGGAGAAGAGAAGGTGGGAACCGTCGGTCATCCGTAGGGCTGCCACTCCGAAACACACATGTCTAAAAGTGCCTTCGCCCATCGCTGCCGCCATGCGGTCGCAGGCCTCCTCCATCTGTGCCGCTACCATGGTGGCGGCAGTGGCGTATGCCTCATCGCTGTCGTAGAAATGGGGGAACACGCGGCTGAGCACCGTGTGTTGCGATGCTTGGAGCTGGTCGGGATGGTCGATCCATGCGGCGAGGGTGCTGCTGATGGGGAGGCTGACCTGCTGCTCCGTGCTGTCGTTCTGGGTGATATGGATGTCGTAGAGCAGGTCGTCGCGGCTGATGACGTCATATCCACCTGACTGATGTTGCCAGATGCAGTAGGTGATGGTGGCGTCGGTGATGAGGCACAGCGTGTGCCCAACGCAGGCGACACGGGCCTTCTGCTCCAAAGTGGCGAGAGGGTGGGCGCTGTCCCAGGCATAGCGCCATCGGCCTTCGCCGTCGCTCTCCTCGGTGATGAGATGGGTGTAGTCGGCGGTGCGGTGGATGCCGACGACGGTGGCACCGCTGTCCACGGTGCAGAGGCTCTCTGTGGTGATGCCGATGGGGCGGAGCGCTTCGTCCTCGGCGATGAGGTGGGTCAGGGTGGCGCAGTCTCCTTCGTGCGCCTCATGGTCAGTGGGGCTGGTAGTCAGCCCCCGGAAAGTGATGTGTTGTCTCATGGTGATGGGTAATAAGATTGGTTGATTGTTAGCTGAGTCCGATGATGGGCAGGGCGATGCCTAGGCCGCTGACCTCGGTGGGAGCACCCACACGTAGGCGGATGGCCGTGGTACAGGTGATTCGGCTGAGCACATAGCCTGTAAGGCGTTTGCTATAGACACGCAGGTAGCGGCCGTTGTTCTTTGCCGGATGGCAGGTGCAGGCATGACGGCCGGTGGTCTCGCAGGCACGGCGTGCCACATAGAGGTAGTGTTCACAGAACCGTCCCTCTATGCGAGCGATGTTGATGATGTCGCCGGAGCGGAGCGAGAGGACTTTTGTCACATGGGCAGTGAGGTCGATGCGCCCGTCAGGATGGAAGGTGATGTCGCCACAGCGGGTGACAGGAATGATCTTCGTGGGCATGGATGAGAGGTTTTCAATTTTCAATCTTCAATTTTCATTTTCAATCTTCAATTTTCAATCTGAAAGAAATAGTGGTGATGTAGACGAAGGTGCGTGTCTGCCCGATGCGCTTGCGGTGTGCCTCGGCGGATGCTTTGGTGGGGTGAATCTCTGATGCTACATAGTAGCGGTTGCTGCCGCGCTCGCCGATGATGACGGCATAGTAGCGCTTACCCAGCACGAAGTCGGTGATTTCTTTGAAAAGCTTTTTCATGATTGTTTGTTTTTGTTAT
>CAMZHP010000128.1 GCA_947306845.1 uncultured Prevotellaceae bacterium | reverse complement strand
CTGAAAGTCATGCTCAGCATAGGAGGGTGGGGAAGCGGACGGTTCAGCGAGATGGCTGCCTCGGAAAAAAACAGAACGGCCTTCGTCAACGACTGCCGCAGAATCGTGGACGATTTCAAACTCGATGGCATTGATATCGACTGGGAATATCCTACTCAGTCGTCGGCGGGAATCTCGTCCTCACCGGATGACACCGACCATTTCACTCTGCTCATGCGAGACCTGCGCCGTGCATTGGGGAAGAAGAAACTCCTAACCGCCGCCACCGTGTGTGATGCCAAATACATTGACTTCCGTTCATGCATCAAGTATATGGACTTTGTCAACGTCATGGCCTACGACATGGGAAATCCGCCACATCACCATGCCGCCCTCTTCCCCTCACCTGCCTCAAGCCACATCACCGCATCACAGGCTGTGGAAGAGCATCTGAAAGCCGGTGTGCCTGCCGACAAACTGGTCATGGGGATGCCCTTCTACGGACGTGGAGGCAGGGATGACTGCGGCCTGAAGGAGTACGACAGGACAGGAATACTCCCCAAAGGATATGAAAAACGGTGGGATGACAAGGGGAAGGTGCCTTATATCACCAACGAACAGGGCAAACTGGTCAGGGGATATGAGAACTGCCGATCACTGGCCGAGAAATGCCAGTTCGTTCTCGACCATCATCTGCGTGGGGGAATGTACTGGGATTATGCGAGCGACAACAGTCAGGGAGATGAGCGGACGACTCTCTTTCTCTCACTCCTCAAGAACAAAAAAGCCACATTGCCTCCCCGCAAAGTCCTCGTGCTCGCAGAGAGAGGAGGACTGCATGAGCCTTTTACTGCTACCGGACTGCAATGGCTTGAAGACAACAAAGAGAGGTTCAACATGCAACTGGTCGTGTTCAACACGGCAGAGAACATCCCCCAGGGAGAGTTGGGCAATTATCATCTTGTGCTCCAACTGAACCATCCTCCTTATGCATGGAGCAAGGAGGCACAACTCGACTTTCAAAACTACATCAACCGAGGTGTGGGAAACTATATCGGGTTTCATCATGCCTCGTTGCTGGGCGAATTCGACGGATATGGCATGTGGCAGTGGTTCTCCGACTTCATGGGAGGTGTGCGTTACGAGAACTACATCGCCGACAAGTGCGATGCTACCGTGCAGGTGGAAGACAGGCAGCATCCTGTGATGAACGACATTCCCGGAACCTTTGTCATCGAGGATGATGAATGGTATACTTATAACAAGGACCCACGTCAGAACGTGCATGTGCTGGCACATGTCGACGAGTCCAGCTATACCATCAAGACCAACATCAAGATGGGCGACCACCCCGTGATATGGACCAATCCCTCCAAAGGGGCACGGAATGTGTATTTCCAGTTCGGGCACAGCAAGCTGCTCTTCGACAATCCGGTCTTCGTCAAGATGTTTGAGAATGCGCTCAACTGGACTTTGATGGAGAAATGAGCAGATGGGTCGTTTTCCTCTTCCTGTCTCTCGGCTTGGAAGGAATGGCCCAGTTGCCATTGCCGGTCGACACAGACAACTCGTTGGAGGCATTGCAACTGCGTGAGGCGGTGCTGAGGAGCGAGTCGCTCGACATCGTGCCCAACTCACCCCTTTGGCTACATCAGGGACTTGGCAAAATGACATGTGGCGACAACGGGCAATTGACACTCTGCCTACCGGTAAGCACTGGGAAAAGGGCACAGGGTTCTCCCGATGATCCCGACTATGCCACCTATGGGAGAGCCACCGTGTCATACCAACTGAACGGCCGAGACCTGGAGGAATTCAACCGCATCACCATGGATGTGTATCCTCAATGTGAGGGCACCGCCATCATGAATCTCAACCTATTTTTGAACAACAGTCCCCAGAATGACCTGGGAGCCCATCTGGTCAATCTGAGGAACAACCAGTGGAACAGGGTGGTGTATGATATCTCTGGCATCAGCCGTGGCAAGGTGCATGCGCTCGACATCTATACCGACCAGAAGGGACGCAATCAGGCCCAATGCGATTCCTTCAAATATCATATAGCGAACATTCGTCTTGAGCATGTCGCACACTCCAATATCGAGAGAGGGTGGAGTCCGGAACCGGGGCTGATAGCATATTCTACCTCGGGTTATTTCACGCAAGGAGGCAAGACAGCCATCCTCAGACTGTCTCCGGACAGCATGCCCATCAATGGCGGCAGTCAGTTCAGGCTTGTTGATGCCAGAAGCGGCGATGCTGTTTTCGAGGGCCTTGTACAGACAAGGGCAACGACCATCGGGACATTCGGTGTACTCGATTTCTCTTCATTCACAAAGACAGGGGATTATCGGTTGGAGTGCATGGGCATGCAAACAGGGGCGTTCCATATCGGCTCCCGTGTTTTCCATCATGCGGAGCAACTGTTGCTCAACTTCATTTATTGCCAACGGTGTGGCCATGAGGTGCCAGGCATACATGGTGTCTGCCACAGCGATGTGTTCTGCTCCTACGACGGACGACTCGTCTCCTATGGCGGAGGTTGGCATGATGCGGGCGATTTGTCGCAACAGACATTGCAAACCTGCGAAACGGCGTATGCCCTGCTCGAGATGTGGAAGGGAACTTGTGACAAAAACTCCATTTTGGCCAGACGCTTGTTCGAGGAGTCGGTATGGGGTCTGCGGTTTGTTCTGCGATGTCGGTTGGGAAATGGCTTTCATGCCAGCAGCATCGGACTGCTGCATTGGACAGACGGCATTGCCGGCACTGACGATGATATCCATACCGTGCGTTTGCAAAATATGGCATACGACAATTTCCTTTATGCTGCCTGCGAGGCTTTTGCGGCGCGGACGTTGCCGGCCTCATCCTTGCGTGACAGTTTGGAAAAGGCTGCCGTCGAGGACTTTCAGTTTGCTGTCGGCAAATTCAACCGTGATGGATATGACGTGTTTCCGCACATCATGGAGCATACATACAACACCTCACATTCGCAGTTCCAAGCCACCATCAGTTGGGCGGCATCCCAACTCTATATGTTGACGGGCAAGGAGGAATATGGGGAGATGGCTGCCCGCAGCATGAGGTATGTCCTGGATTGTCAGGAGGCGACAGGGGCATGCCCGGGATTTTTCTATCGTGACACGACACGGCGGGCCATCGTCCATTATATCCACCAGTCGAGACAGCAGCTGTTCATGCAGGCTTTGGTTGACTTGTGTGAAAGTCAGCCGACGCACGGGGATTATGACCGGTGGCTGCGGTGCATCAAGTCGTATGGCAACTATCTGAAGGAGATCCAGCGTTATACCGAACCATACGGCATGGCTCCTTCTGGCCTTTACAAGACAGAGGAGTATGCCGACTCCGCAGGCTTTTACTCTCTCCACATCTTCTCCCCAGAAGATGCACATGAGCGTTATGATGTGCAACTGAGAAATGGTGAGAGGATCGACCACGACCTCTATCTGAGACGGTTCCCCATTTGGTTCGGTATCTTCAATGGCAATGAGGCTGTCATCTTGTCTGCAGGGAAGGCTGCCGCCATATGCGGACACTTTCTCAACGATGAAGAGCTGTTGCAGATAGGAAGGGAACAACTCTACTGGACTGTGGGGAAAAATCCTTTCTGTCAGTCACTTATCTATGGTGAGGGATGCCGCTATCCATCCATGGACAGTTTCTCTTCGGGCGAGATCATGGGGGAGATTCCTGTGGGCATACGCTCGTGGGAAAACGACGACATGCCCTATTGGCCACAGACCAACAATGCCTGTTACAAAGAGGTATGGGTCACGTCGGCGGCCAAATTCCTTTCTTTATTGGCTGAATATCAATAACTAAATCAATATGAAAATGAAAAAAGTGCTTTTTTTGATGATGGTGGCCTTCGTGTGCATCCCCGTCTGTGCGCAGAACGAAGGGGAATATGCTGCCAACTATGCCAGGGCTCCTCGGTTCAAGGCGTTGCTATTTTGGGAACCGGGTGCGGAGGAGGCTCATGTGCAGTTTGACAAACAAGCCATGGAGTTTTTCCACAAACTAACCTATGGTGAGGGGTGGATCATGGATGTGACGACATCTCTGGAGGAATATCCTTACGAACGGCTCAAAGAATACAGCGTCATTGTCAGTCTGAATGCCTCGCCGGGAGGAAAAAAGCAAAGGGAAGCATTTGAGAAATACATGGAAAACGGTGGGGGATGGATAGGATTCCACGCTTCTGCCTACAATGACCGCAATACACATTGGCCATGGCTGAACCATTTTCTGGGGTGCGGACAATTCTATTGCAACAACTGGCCGCCACAACCAGCTCTTGTGGAGTGCGATGTGACAAATCATCCCGTCACAATCACTCTTGCCAAGGAATTTGTCGCACCTGCGAGTGAGTACTACCAGTGGCAGCCTTCTCCCCGCTTGAATGAAGATGTGGAGGTGCTGCTCAGCATATCACAGAAGATGTATCCTTTCGGATTGAAGGATGTGGTGAAATTTGGCGATTTCCCCATCGTGTGGACCAACAAGAAATATCGGATGGTCTATCTCAATATGGGGCACGGCGACCAGGGATTCATTGATGCCACCCAGCAACTGCTCTTCGTGAATGCTTTCCGATGGGTGGTAAGCCGAGACCCACAAGGCGACCCATTCATCAAGTAATCTCTCACCTCACACCCCTCATCTCACACCCCTCACCTCACACCCCTCATCTCACACCCCTCACCTCTCCACTCCGCCAAACGGCTCCCTCTCCTTTGGAGAGGGCTGGGGAGAGGTTTTTTATTTATATTTCTCTATCAGAGCGGGAGCCTGTTCATTGCCCAAGTCGCGGGCTTTGGCCAGTGTCTCAAGGCCTGCTTTCTTGTCGCCGAGCTGTATCTGAGCGAGCCCCTTGACGAGGAAGGCGTCGCTGTATTCAGGTTCGAGGGCGATGCTCTTTTCTGCTGAGTCGAGAGCTGCTTTCGGCTCTTTCAGCCTGAGCAACAGCGAACCTTTTTCAGCCCAGTAGAGGGAGACGGCAGGAGCCAGTCGGGTGGCAATCTCGATGTCGATGAGCGCCTGCTGGAAGAGCCTGCCCTTGACCTCGCATTGCTCACGCACATAGTAGAAATCAGCGGGGTGGCGTCCCAGCATGAGCGTGTCATACTGGTTGTAGTCGGCCACGGCCTTGCGGTATTCGCCCTTCTCGGCCAGTTCGCCGGCACGGGCATAGAAATAGGGCGCGGCATCCGAGGTATAGGGTTTTTTGAAATAGCTGATGGCGCTGTCGAGCAGTTCGATGATTTCCTCATGAGTGCCATTCAGTTTTTTCTTGCATTGGGCAGCCTCATAGAAAAGTTCCGGATTGAGGATGTCGGAGTGGGTGAGCGCCATGAACTGGTCGTATGCTTCCTGATATTGCTCTTTGGTATAGGTGATCTGCGCCTGCAGGTGCTTGTAGATGGCCTGTGGACTGGCGTCGTAGGCTTTCTGCGCCATCTCATAGGCTTTGTCAAGGCTCCAGTCAGGGTAGGGGAGTCCCGACTTGTAAACCTCCTTCTGATAGATGAGGCGGGCGTAACTGTAGTAGGCCTCATCCTTGTTGGGCACATTCTTGATGGCCGTCTCCATGGTGCGGGCAGCCGCAGCAAAGTCATTGGCGTTGACCTGGCGCTGTGCAAGGGCTGCATAGCCATCGTTCATGTCAGGGAATTTCTCGATGAACATGTCCACGGTCTTGGCATACTTGGCAGAGTCTGTCGATTGACCTGAGAGGATGAGCGCCAGGCGGGCCTGTTCCTTGTCATCGGGCACTTGCGTGGGGATGTCGGTGCGGCGCAGCACTGGGTCGTTGACGGAGAGCCCTGTCACCTGCATGTCGTTGATGTAGTTGGCGTCGGTGGCGTGGTTGTCGGTGGTGTATTTCGAGTGCTGCACAAAACCAATCACCTGTCCGGCATCATTGACGAGCGGACAGCTCTGGGTGTTGTCGGGCAGCACCGACTTGATGATGTAGTAGGAGTATTTGTCCATGAAGGTCTCCACCTTGTCGATTTGTGTGGTGGAGATTTCCGGCTTCTTCACCGAGTAACCCACGAGATATACGTTGGAACCCGCCGGAGAACCTGTGGCAGCGATGGGAGCACCGTTGGTCTTGCCCTTGACATGGAATTTCGCCACATCGTAGATCTCGTTGGCACCTATCATGTATTCCACCTCAAAGCGTTTTCCCGAAGCGTCGATGACGACGGCATTCGAAGCCCCCTCGAAAGAAGACCAGTCGCTGAGCGCCGTTCCGTTGGCATCGACAAACACGCCGTGGCTGGAGGCCAGCAGTTGTCCGTCGGCCTTGAAGGTGGTGAGAGTGAAGACCGCTTTGGCGGCATTCTTCACAGGGCCAGGCTGTGCCATGGTCGCGGTGGCGGTGAAAAGCAGTCCTGCCGCCATGATTGTCCGTATGTTGAAGGTCATTTT
The DNA here is from genome assembly GCA_947306845.1 of uncultured Prevotellaceae bacterium. The sequence continues at coordinate 2,000 of CAMZHP010000128.1, read as the reverse complement.
TTTGAATGATGAATTAAGCATTAAGAATTTAGAATGATGATTACCTCTGCTTTTTGTGCTGATTGCCAAGGGCTTTGGGCTGGGGGACGCGAAAATCGCGTCCGTACGGAGAAAATTTTCAATCTTCAATTTTCAATTTTCAATCTTCAAAAGTTCTTCCGCGTTTCTGATGGCCGCCTCAGAGATGTTGCTTCCGCTGAGCATTTGGGCGATCTCGCTCACACGCTCCTGATGGGAGAGCCGGCACATGTGGCTGACGGTGCCCTCTTCGGTCTCTTCCTTGTAAACCTTATAGTGGGTGCTTCCGCAGGCTGCGATCTGTGGCAGGTGGGTGATGCTGATCACCTGCCTGTCGTTGTCGCCCATCTCCTGCATGATATGCGCCATCATCTCTGCCACTTTGCCGCTGACACCCGTGTCGATCTCGTCGAAGATGATGGTGGGCAGTTTCACCGCTCCGCTGATCATCGCCTTGAGCGACAGCATCACACGGGCAATCTCACCGCCCGATGCCACTTGTGCCACTGGTTGCAGCGGCATGTTGCTGTTGGCCGTGAAGAGAAACGCCACCTTGTCCTGTCCGTCAGCGGACAGCGGTTTTTCGCTGATGGCCACTTCAAATCTCACTTTGGGAATGCTTAATGGGACGAGTCGGCTGCGCATCTCCTCCTCCACTTGGCGGGCTGCCTTCGCGCGGATGGCCGAGAGCCGCTTGGCTTTCTCCTTGCATACCTTTAAGAGGGTGGCTTCCTGTGCCTCCAGTTCCTGCAATGCCTCGTCGCCGCCATCTATCTGACCGAGTTGGCGTTCAAGATTGTCGCGGATGCCAATCAGTTCTTCCACGGTCTGCACATGGAATTTCTGCTGCAGGCGGTAGATGGTGTCGAGACGGCTGTTCACCTCCTCCATGCGGGCGGGGTCGAAATCGATGTGCTCAGCATGGCGGGCCACCTCATCGGCGATGTCTTTCAGTTCGATAAAACTGCTCTCGATACGCTCTGCCGCCTCCGTGATGTCGGGGAAGACGTTTCTCACCGAGTCGATGCTGTGGCTCGCGCTCTTGAGTTTTTCCACGATGCCGCCATCGCCCGAGAAGAGTTCGTCGGCCTCGAAGAGGGCACTCTTGATTTCCTCGGCATGCGACAGGATGCCATATTCCTGTTCCAGTTGTTCCTGTTCACCCTCAGCGAGTTTCGCCCCACTCAGTTCCTGGTGCTGGAAACGCAGGAACTCCTCGTTGTCGCGGTTGCGGCGGATATCCTCGCGCAGTTGTTCCAGTTGGCGTTCCACAGCCTTGAGTTGGTGGTAAGAGGTGCGGTAGTCGTCAAGGACTTGACTGTCGTTGGCGATGATGTCGACCACGCTGAGTTGGAAGTCCTCCTTGTTGATCAGCAGGTTCTGGTGCTGGCTGTGGATATCCACCAGTTGGTCTCCTAGTTCGCGCAGGGTGGTCAGCGCCACGGGAGTGTCGTTGACAAAGGCCCTGCTCTTGCCGGCAGCGGTCACCTCACGCCGGAGGATGCAGTCGCCACCGTCATAGTCGAGGTCCTTGTCATCGAAGAAATCCTGCATGTCATATTTCCGTAGGTCGAAGTGCGCTTCCACTGTGCAGCGGTCGCGCCCCGCCTTGATGGTCTTGGTGTCGGCACGCTGTCCGAGCAGCAGTCCCAGTGCACCGAGGATGATGCTCTTGCCGGCACCCGTCTCACCGGTGATGACAGAGAATCCCCCCTCGAAACTGATGTCCAGTTCGTCGATCAGCGTGAAATTCTTGATATATAGTTTTTTCAGCATATCTCAGTTGCTCTGCCCCAGTGGTGTCATTGTTTGATTTTCTCCCACGCGTTGTTTTGCGAGGCATTGATGCCAAAAAGGATGTCATATACTTTCTCCTTCTCGTTGGGCGTGCCCTTTCCTTTGTAGATATTGGCCAGTTCGTCTTTCTTGTAGTCGGTCCAGATCTGTGGGAGCATGCTCAGCGGCTTGTTCTCGTGGCATTT
>CAMZHP010000127.1 GCA_947306845.1 uncultured Prevotellaceae bacterium | reverse complement strand
AATCGAACATATAACACTTTTCACCACTTAAAACGATAATAATCTCATGAGCAACATTCAGAAGGTACAACTACCACCGACACAGCCTGACGCATGCTATGAATGCCCACTTTGTGCTATCATTGGGCGAGGTGTGAGTCGCCCTAAGTACTCCAAAGAGACACACGTCTGCCTTGGCACCATGGAAGCCATGACCAAACGAGGGATAAATATACGAGCCAGCCAGCGAGACGCACACCACCCTTTGCGCCGCCCATGTGATAACTTGTGGGACACATGGATGATGCTCCCACGGCGAATCCTGAGCATCAATCGTCAGTTCTACATAGAGTGCAGAATCCCTTATGAGCAGACTCTCCAGATGGTCATAAAGTTTCACGGCAAAAATCAAGATTATAACGATGAGGAAAGAAAAGGTTGAAAGGCTGCTGAAAGAGGCGGCAAAGAAGTATGGCGAGGGCAAGAAATTGCCAAAGAAGCCCGAAACCCAGTTCATGGCCGGTGCATGGTGGCTGTGGGATTTGCTCATGTCGGCCAGGGATGTGACCTGGTACGAAGAAGTTCTCCGGCGAGAACTGACAGACCGCATCGGAGCAGTGGAGCCGTGGAAGGAGTCGCTTATCTTCGACACGGCCAAGATGATGGCCGACAGGGACGGGATAGAGGAAGACATCCGCAAAAAAGGCCGACTGCTCACCAAGACCGACAAGAACATGAACACATACGTAGAGTCGAATCCGCTGTATGTCCACCTGAAGGAGTTGCAACGCTCCATCGGCATGCAACGCGAGCACTTGGGACTGAGCAACAAAGTGAATCCTGAGCGGATCAAGGCCGACGCGAAGAAGGGAGTCGGTGAGGATGACACACTCAACCAGGCACTCGCAGCCGCCCGCGAGGAAATGAACGACCCGGAAGGATTCTTAATGCCGGGATGATAACAGCAAGAACTCCCAAGAAATCTGAAAGCAATGGATAGGAATGGTTTTAGCTACAAGCAGGTTGGCACGAAAATAAACAACGACGTGGCCGAGGTGCTCAATGCCGTGTGCGACTCTCTTCAGGTGGACGTCTACCACCTGCTGCAATGGTTCTGTTATACGATTATCCGCGCCGCGGCACCCATGCACAAGATCGACCCACGCTGTAAGAAACTCATGGCCATGATGGAGAACGACAGCGGATGGCAAAAGGCATTCGGCATAGCCAACCGCAACAATCTGCCCATAGCACAATGCATCCTCATTCTGGAACAGGATACCCGACACGGACAGGGGGCCGTGATGGTAGACGGACCATTCTTGCCGGAGGCACGGCAGACCGAGTGTGTGGATGACATTTTGGAGCGCGTGGCCGAAGTCACCATGCCGGGCGTTTACCGCCGGTTGAGGATGATGGGTGCAAGGATGGGGTGCCAGAACCTCATGGACGTACTGCTCACCCTCATCAACGAGCAGACCATCGTTGACCTCGCTGAAGCCGAAAGGCCACAGATGAGCGAACGTGCCGAGAATGGCCAGGCTTTCGGAAAGCGGTCCAAGGCAAGGCAGAAGCGCACCGCCCGCGACAAAAAAATACAGACCACCTCATGAAAACTGAAAGACCATGATACAAGAAACATTCGACGGAGAGAACAAGATAAAAAAGATTGGGGGAAAATTGTATAATGACTATCTGACCTTCAACAATGATGTTTATTACATCAATTGGTTCTATTTTGATTTGTTCTCATTGCTTGGATTGAGTGATGATGTAAACTATATCATCATGGCCCTGCAGAGCGGCAGACTCGACAGCGTGTTTTTTGAGAAAGTGGAAAGTGACATCAAAGAGGGCAAGGTTCCAAAAGAGAGATTCATTTCCGGAGAGGCTATGAATTTTGCAAAAGAACATGGGATGACTGATCCTGAAAAGGCTGCAAAGTGGTTGAAAAAGAGCTTCCGTCTCAACTTGATCAAAGCATACAAGGATATAGGCGAAAGTTATCTGAAGGAAAACAATCTATATCCATTCTACCCAAAGCACAACCACAGAATCATGGAGATATGCGGTGGGGCACTCTACGCAACCGAGACACAACTGGCAATCGACTGCGGCAAGTTCATTGAGATTTACGGCGACCATCTGTCGGCATCCGTGAGCCAATCAGGAAAGTTGCACCAAGAGGTGGCAGACTCCATCAACCGGTTCTTCAACGGCATGGAGATTACGACCAGCGAACTTGAAAATTATTTCACACTCAAAGACGGAATCATCAAAACCAATCCCAAAAGCATGAAACGGGAGTGGTACCTCCGGCTTGGGTGGCGAGATTGTAAATAGTGGTTTATTACCACTTAAACAAAAAAAGACACGGGTAAACCATAACGTGGACACCCCCGAAAGATAGAAGTAATAGATAATTAAAAACAAAGATCATGTCAATAAAAAAAGAGAGAACCGTCACCATCCTGGGTGAGCAGGTAAAAGTGAAATTCAACATGGCCGTGGAGGTGGCCTTTGAGGAAATCAGCGGTATGCCGTTCAAGGTCAAGGACCTGGAGAGCGTGAAGAACACGATGATTCTCTATACCGCCATCATCATTGCCAACAACCCCGGAAGTAATATAGACTATATCCGACTGGTCACTGAGGCGACATTCAGCGAGATCAAGGCCATGCGGGATGCGACAATCGCCGCGATGGTTGATGCGTTCCGGACAGAAGATGAGGATGATGAATTTTGGGCGGCAGTCAGAGAAATCGAGGAAGCCGCTGTCAGGGATACAGAGGGCCAAGCATAAGGGGAGGCATTGCGATGAGGGGGATGTAGTGAAACGCGACACCCGTGGAATGACCGCCATGATGTTTGATTGATTAACAAAAAAAGGAGAAGACATGTCAGAATCAGTCGTTAAACTACGGATAGACTCAAACGAGTATAGTTCAAAACTGAAGCAGGCAGCCGCCAATTTGCTTGACTTTGAACAGAAATGCCGCAAGACCGGCACCGCCATAACCGCCCTTGATGACAAGAGCCTTGAATATGTGCGATCCTTGGGGCAAATGGGCACCAAGTCGACCAACACGAAGGCCGCTCTTGGTGAGATGACCAAGGCCCTGACGGACATGACGGTCATCTTCCGTAGGTTGAGTGATGAGGAAAAGAAGGGTCAGTTTGGTCAGGAACTGGCCAAGCAAATCAAGGTTATTGAGGAACGGGCTGCATCACTGCGTGACACGATGGATGATGTCTCGGCAGTGATCAAGGCCAAGGCGTCGGACACCGGCACATTTGACCAGATAGCCGGAGGTATTCAGGGAATGACAACGGCCTTTCAGATCGGGCAGGGAGCCGCCAATCTGTTCGGGATAGAACTCGGCGACAACGTGCAGGTCATCGCCAAGCTGCAATCCGCCATGGCCGTTACTTCGGGATTGATGCAAGCCCAGAACCTGCTGCAGAAGGAATCGGCCATGATGATGGGCGTCGCCTCGGTGCAAGCAAGGGCACTCGCAGCCGCCCAGGCTTTGGCGGGAAAGGAGACGAAGATCGCCACGGTGGCGCAAGCCGCCTTCAACGCCGTGGCGAAGGCCAACCCATACGTTCTGCTGGCTTCCGCTGTTGCCGCTGTTGGTGCCGCCCTGCTTGGATTCTCAAAGAACGCCAACACCGCCACCGACTCACAGGAGGCTATGACGGATGCCATGAAGGAGGCGCAGCACATGGCGGATGTATACAACAGCACGATTCAAAGCTCATTCTCCAGCCTGCGCAGCAAGTATGATGAATTGCAGAGGGCGTGGAACTCGCTGAAGACTGAGCACCAGCGCACCGAGTGGATCAAGGAGAACCAACAGGCTTTCCACGGCCTTGGGCTGGAGGTGACCAACACCAAGCAAGCTGAGGACGTGTTCAACGGCAACACAGATGCGGTGGTCCAGTCGTTTGTCAGACGTGCCCAGGCAGCCGCCCGCGTCGCCCAACTCACTGAACTTTACCGCAAGCAGATAGAACTGCTTGACAAGAAAGCCACCACTTCTGCTGCCATCGCATCCGACGCACAGAAGGGAGGCAGACACGCCAACGCCGGGGATGCCATTCCGGAAGGCTGGAGATCCAGCCGCTATGGCCGTGTCAACCAAGCCGGGCAATGGGTATTCTCCGAGGAAGGTGCAAGGCTGTATTCGGGCACCGACACTTCGACCGCGCAAAGCATGGTGGCCATTGACAGACAACTGGAGGCGAATGCCGCCGAGATTGAGAAGGTGAAGCAATCCATCGGCAAAGAGGCCGGTACCTCATATTTCAGAGGCGGCGGCCATGGCGGCACCCATCGCGGAGTAAGTACCCACACGGGTAGCAATACGCCCAAGACCACCACGCCTGAATACATTCCGCTTGCGGGGAGCATTGATGCCCAGATAGCCAAGGTACAGGAGTTGCAAAAGGCATGGTCGGCTGCTGCGACGGAGTTTGAGAGGGCTGAGATCAAGACCGTGCTGGACCGAGAGACAGAGACACTTGAACAGATGCGCGGAAAGGTGCAAGAGGTGAACAACGAATATGTTCCGCTCATCGGCTCCATTGACTACCAGGAACAGAAAATCGCATCGCTCACAGCCGCATGGAAGGCGGCAGCCGACGACGACAGCCGCCGCCGTATCCTGGCCGAACTGAACATGCAGAAGGCCGTGCTTGAACAGATGGAGGGCAAGGACCTCAACTCTCAGGGACCGGGCACAAAGACGGGTGGAAAGGAGGGAAAATCATCTGTCGAGAAATTGACGAAATTCGGCTCCGACATCGGAAAGCTCAGCGGTGGCATGAACGGCATAGCCGACGGGCTGAAAAACTTTGGCGTCACCTTGCCAAAAGAGGTAAACAACGTGATCTCCGCGATATCGAGTGTAGGCCAAATCATCCAGGGGGCGGCAAGCATCATTCAGTTGTTCAGCACCAGCAGCCAGGCCATGAACACCTTCTCATTGAATCTCAACACAGCGGCCATCAACGGGCTGACAACAGTCATGGCCGTGAAGTCAGCCACCAGTTTTTTGCCGTTCTTTGGGCTTGCCAATGGCGGTGTGGCCCATGCGGCAAGCGGTCTGTTAACCGGGAACCACATGAGCGGCGACCATGTGCCGGTGATGGTTAATGATGGGGAGTTGATATTGAACAAGGCCCAGCAGGGAGTCGTGGCGGACGCTCTCAGGAGCGAATCGGGTACGGTGCAACTGGAAGCACGGGTACATGGTGAGGATATATTGCTCGCCACGCGGAACACGAACAGAAGAAGGGGAAAGGGAGAGTTTGCCACAACCAAATGAGATCATTTTAAAAACAATTCCACATGAACATCGAGAATCTGAAACGTGCCACAGAGCTTAATGCTTTGATGGATGCTTGCACCGCTGTGAGGGAATCCTTGTCTAAAGACGGTCCCTTAACGATAAACGGCATAGAACTGCCACAGGATATGAAGCACAACGTCTTGCAGGTTGTCAACATGAACATAAACAAGATGCATGATGAGATCAGGACGTTGTGAACTCTGCTGACTCGACAAGGGATGCAAACTAAAGAGATATGAAGATACACGGAAAGAATATCATCCTGACAAGCAGCACGACGGGGGTGGCATTTGCCATGGCGAAGAGTTGCGACATGGACGTGAGATGTGGAACAATAGAGGTGAGCAGTTATGAGGCAGGATCATGGGAGCACGCCATAAAGGACAAGAAATCGTGGTCGGTACACCTGAACCACTTAGTTGGGAATATCAAAAGCAACGCCCAGATGGTGGGGCAGACGGTAAATATCACGCTGAGCGTGGTGGGTGTGAGCGGCGACACGCTGAGCGGCTCTGCCATCATCGAGGAGTGGAAGGTAACGGCGACAAAGGGGAACCTCGCCCAGGGGAGTTTCTCGCTGAGAGGAACCGGGGCACTGACGTAGGGAGTGAAGACGATCAATGGATTCGATATTAAAATAATAAAAACAAGACTTATGATTATAGTAAAGACATCAAAAGGTGACATTTTCGTTAACGAAAAAACCATACAGGCTTTGTCCCATGAAAAAAAGGAAAAGAAAGTGATGATCTATGACAAGGAACGCGAGTTGGCTTATGCCATCGATGACGTGGAAAGCATAGTCTACGCAAGTGACACTCAAACACTAAAATGGGTAGATGAATGATGGAAAATGGAAGGTAGGCATAAGTTATACAAAAAAGGTTAATTGATTCTCTACTGTGGTGTGGGTGAATGTGATATTTACCCACACCACTATTTCAAAAGAATAGCTTTGTTTTAGATTCTATATTTTCGGTGAAGTGGTGATGGACATGTAAAAATGAAGTCACCACTTTTTTTGAAAATAAATGCCGGAAAGTTTTGGAGTTATAGGATAAAGCATTATCTTTGCAGCGTTCAAATTACAGGCTGGGCGGAAATATGTCGCCCAAAAGGCGGCGTTTTTTATGCCACCACATTAAGAAATTTTACAATTGCAGCATCGCGTCGGCAAGTGGAAACACCCCGAAGGCATTACCAGCTTGTAAGCCTGAACAGCGCGTAGTGCTGCATATTTTTTGTTCAAATTATAAGCATTATGAAAAAGTCAAATGAAACCGTGGACAATGTTATGTTCACATTGGAACAAGCCCAGGAGAGTGTCAAGGCTGGCGAATTGAAGCAAGCCGAGTTTTTTCTTGCAACGCTGCATCGCACATTGGAACGGCGGGAAGAGCCGAGATACCAAGAGGTGGTGACAAACCTCTGTAGATTCTTCAACGACGCCGATTTTACTTACACAAAAATGATTGAGATGTTGGCAGGGGCGCAGAGCAACGTGATGCGATTGATGAACGAAGTGATGGACCGGCAGGGCAAGGACGACCCAACCGATTTGGCACAAGTGAAAGAAGCGCAGATATTCTTCTTTATGATGCAGATGTTGCTGTGGGACCTCAAACCCATCGCAATGGACATGGAACGCAATTTGCAAGACATGGGCAGCAACTATGTCGGATACAGCGTCAGCGGCAAAACAACAGCGCAATAAAAAAAAGAAGTCCCCAAAGCAAGGTATAGCATTGTGAAGCTTAGCACAGCAAAGCATAGTGAAGTAATAACAATTTTATTAATCTTTAAAATTCCTGTTATGAAAAAGAACTATGAAAAGGCTCTTGCAGCCTTAAAAGCATTTCACAAGAACAACCTCGACGTATTTGATGCAAATGGAACATGGATGGGTGAAAGAATGTGGATACAACCGAGTGAGAACCTTACGAAAGTAACTTGGAAATATGTCTACCTTTCCAACATCAACGGACTAATTGCAAAATATAATCGTCAAACGGGCGAAGTCATCATCTGACAGCCTGTAGCTTAAAGGACTATCCGAGCCTCCGACTCTTCACGGGTTGGAGGCTTTTAGTATATGCCATTTGCAAAAGGGGGTTAGTTCAATAAACCCCCTTTCATTATGGAGGATGTCCACCAGGCGGACATCCTCTTCATCCGTAACACCCCAACCAGCAGAGGGCGCATGGCGGATTTCTACAGTCTCATATATGAGCTTAACAGCAGGCTGAAGTTATAAGGCACGATACTCTGACCCGCGCCACTCGTCGGGGAACGTTCCTTGTAAAAATTCTCCGTCAGTTCTGCTGCTGCCTGAGAGATAGCCATCGGAACTTCACCATATTCCTCCACCAGTTCCTCATAGGAGCAGCGGATATGTCTTAGTATAGCATCTTCTGCAGACTCTGCATATACCCTGAGGACATCATCCTCACAATCATAGTCAACACGGGTATGACTCTTTACAAATTCAAGCGTTAAAAATTTCATGTCTCATTCTTTTTTAAATGCCTGATTATAAGCCGTGGGGTTTCTCGACCCGAAAACAAGATGGGTACAATCGAATTGGGGTCATCGACCGACTTGGAAGAGAGCAACAAGCAATTCCATTCACCCCAGGTTGCATCCGATTAGTTATGCCGGGCAATTATGCCACCACGATGACAAGGGGCCAGCAGAGGGCGTGAAATGGACTGTCAGTAAGTCAATAAATGCAGCACACTTTTTCCCGGTCATCCTTTGGCGTTTCGGATATTATTTCTATCTTTGCAAAACGAATTGCCATACTGGCGATTTATAAACTTCATTTGGTGCAATTGTCGTGAGACAGTTGCACTTTTTTCGGAAATTTTTCGGAATTTCCGATAATAACAGAAATAATACTACTGATTATCAATAGGTTACAAACACTGCTTAATTATTGGTGGGAAGTACGCAACCGCGACCTGCGCCTTGTGCTCAGCATCTGGCAGTACGACCGCTTCATGGCCAGTGAGTGGTTCTACCGTCCCGTCATCTGGGGCACTGGCGGCTGGACCTTCTCCATCTACACCCGCTACGGTGTCGGAAGGATGTTCTTCGACCGTCCCGCAGTGTTCGTGACCTTCAAGGGTGGCCATAG
>CAMZHP010000126.1 GCA_947306845.1 uncultured Prevotellaceae bacterium | reverse complement strand
GGACAGGATTGTAAATGAGGTGCACCTTCATATTCATGTCATACTGACGGTTTTTACCCTTCATGGTATTGACCAGTGAGACAGGATTGCTGACGATGAAATCCTCGTTTTCTATTGCCCCAAACCAGTAACTGGCATAAGTGTTGATGAGGTTGCCATACATATCACTCTTTTGGGGATTAAGCAAAGGAGCACGGCGGTAAGCTGCCAATATCGGGTTGGTCTCCGCCGACAAGCCCTGTTCCTGGTACTGTCCCTTGAGGTAAGCCGTGTTGATGTTGGCCCTGATCTCAAACTGCTTGCTCACCAATACTGATGCATTGATCTGGGCATTGTAACGGTCGCTGTTGGTGTTGATGATGGTGCCTTGGTCGCCCATGTATCCGAGAGAGATGTTATATTTTGCGATGTTGTCACCACCCTCAACTCGGAAAAGGTAATCCATGGTTGAGCTGTTGCGGTAGATTTCGTCCTGCCAGTTGGTATCATACTGGTAAAGATATGCCTTGTTGGCCTGTGGGTCACGCAGGAAGTTGAAGTCATTGAAAAACGCCTCCATATTGGGATAATAGGTCAGACCTATATCACTGAGGTAGTTTTTATAATCCGACGCCCCCATAAGCGGGATGCGTTTGGAGTTCCAGTTCATACCTGCGATAGCAGAGAATGAAATGCGGGTGTTCATGTCCGCTGAGGTGGCCTGGTCGGTCTCTATCATAATGACTCCATTGGATCCCATCGACCCATAGGCAGCAGCCTCAGCTCCCTTGATCACAGTGATGTTGCGTATGTCGAGGTTGTTGAGACCTTGGAAGAACGACCTGGAATAGCCTCCTATGATCTGGCTGAGGTTGGCATCGGGCAGATATGGCACACCGTTGATGACAATCAGCGGGGCATTCTCTGCCACGAGCGAGCGCACACCTCTCATCTGCATGAAAGCGCCCTCACCTGTCATTCCGCTCTTGTTGATCACCTGCAGTCCTGGTATTTCTCCCTTGAGTGCATTGTCAACGGAGAGCGACCCCTTGGCAAAATCCTTTCTGTTGATATTCACCATGCTGGCCACTGACTGTTCGCCCTGTTCCGTTCCGAAAGGTGTGACTACAGTTTCATTGTAGCGGGTCTTGTCCTCCTCCACCATATAGATGTTAAGGTTGGTAGCGTTGGCATCACTGATATAGACCACCTTTTGATAAAATCCTTCGTGCCAGACAGTGAGAGGATTGTCCTTGGTTGCTCCCTCAATGGTGAATGCTCCGTCCTCTGCTGAGCGTACCGTCTTGCATCCCGGACTTGAGATGACGGCATCCGCAATGGGTTGGTTGGCGGTAGACCATATATGTCCGCTCAGTTGCTGTGAATAGGCATTGGCGGAGCACATCATTGCCAGCGCCATACATCCCAACAGTTTTTTGATAATATTGCTCATATTGATATGCTGTTCAAAGGATTAATAATTGTTGACTGTCGGCCTGAGGCACCAGTGATGTATTTTCACGTTGGTTTTGCCTTCCCAGTTTTCACATTTCAGTCTCATGACAATCTGCACGGGTGAGCCATCCCCTCTTACATCGGGAATCACCAATTCGTCCATCATCTGTCCGCCATCGGTGTCATAATTGGCGGCCTTGCTGTTGCCACCCACTTCGCGCACATAGGTTGCGTCAAAGCCTTCGGGATGAGTGTTGGAAAGCGTTGTGCCACGGTCGTAATGGAACTCTGTTGAGGTTCCCCATGTGATGGTGCGCGAACGGGCCACCTCCTGTCCGTCGATGAGTATCGAGACGGTGATGCCCAAACTCTGATTCTGCACCGACCCCATGGCAAACCGATAGGCTCCCGGTGGGAAGAGATAAGGTCTCACTGTGCCGTCCTCATTGAGTTTGATAGGTGTGAAGTCAAGTTGGAAACCGTCTGCATCGCCGATGTCAGAAGGTTTGTCAAACCTGATAATTCTATTCTCATGATAGGGCCATACTCCTGGCAGGGGCGACCATGCAGCGACTTCTGTGGCACACTCCTTGAAATTGAGGTGCACCCTTTTGAAATAATTCTCTTTCTGCTCGTCAGTACAGTTCTCGTAGTAATAAAAATAATCCTTGAGTCTGTACATGAGCAAGTTGTTGGGCAGATGCAGTTTTCCTACCTTGTACACAATTCCATTTGACAGTTCCATGGGATCTGACACATCCACCTGCTGTACATTGGTGCGCCACTGCGTGCCAAAAATGCTCTTGATATCATTGGTCTCCGTGGTCTGCATCTCAGCTGGTGAATAGCGTTTGCTGTAGAATGAGGACTTGAGAATCCAGTCCTTCATGATGCTGTCGCTTCTCACCATGTCCCATGAAGCCAGTCTCTGGTGTGCATCCTCAAGAGCCTGATTGATGACCTCATTGGATGGCAGCAGCAAGGTAGCAGTGAGTGACTCCGAATTCATGTCAAAGTTGACGGCCTCGAAGAAGGTATTGCGATAGATGAAGATGGAGTCATAGACGGTATTTCCCTGGTCGTTGATACCAATCGCCTTGGAGTTGGTGCGGTCGAACTCCTTTCCTCCAGAAGCCAGCACCATTTCACGGAAAATGGAATACTCTTCCGGCAAGTCATTGATAAAATCATAGAGTGAAGTCGGTGTTTCTATCATCTCCGATATGACATATACATAACCTGTCGTGGACTTGATGACCTCCTTGACGGCTCCGTTGTTGAAAAGGATATGGTCAACAATATTGCCTTCCTTTCCCATCTCATCAATGGAAACATTGACATATTTGCCATGCCACATCATCAGGCGTGTTCCGTCTTCCAGATTGGCGGGCGAAATGGAGATGTCGCTGATGTGGGAGCGCGTGATGAACTCCGTCTTCTCCATGGGCTTACGGAAATGATCATTGGTGACAATCAGGATGGTGCTGAGCTGCCCTTTCTTGCTAAGCTCCTCATAGATTCCCTGTTCTGCAAAGAGTCCATTCATCTCCGAAAGGTCGCTTCGGCTGCTGATATACTCCTGCGATGACATGTTGACGATTTTCAACTCATTATTGGAAATTGGCGTATCAGCCTTCCCGTAATGGTCGTCATCTTTCAATTCCGAGCAAGAGGCCATCAAGCCAATTGCCAGAATCATCATGTATGATTGAAATATAGTCTTCATATCTGTTGAATATTTAGTCTATTGGAGTAAATTTGATACAGTCGAACTGCAAGCTGAAGTTGCTGTTGGTGCTGGCAGCCGGGTCAAGAATGATGAAACTGAACTGATGGGAAGCAGTTTCCTCAAATTCGATTTCGTCATAGAGCGTTGAGGTATAGACTCCTGGAAGCGCACTGTTCACTTTGGTGTACGGAGCAGTGAAGAGTGTCATGTCTTCTCTGTCATCAAACGCCATCTTAAGCATGCCTCCGTTGCCATCGGTCTGCTGTCTCATGAAATTGTTGCCAGTCATAAAGATAATGGTCAGTTCCACCTTATATTTTCCCCTGACGATGGTAGGTGTTCTCATGCTGACCTTGCCCATATAACCAAGATTGAACACCACGCGGTCGTAGTTGTTGGCATTCTTCATGTTGCTCCGGCAGGTCACATAGTCGATATCGCTGTAATTTCGGTTTTTCGATCCTGCCTCGCCCATCTCATATTCGAAACATGGCGCTGTGGCGATACGGAAGCGTTGCTCAGAGGCTGTAGGTTCCGCAGGCTGATAATATTCAGGATCGACAAGGTTCTTCACCTCGGTATAGTCGGCGAGGTCCCAAAGCACAGCTGTCTGTTCAGGTTCCCACACAGGCATCCATCCGTCGAGTTCATGGATGTACCCATTCTTAGCCAATAGATTCGACTGGTTGGGAACAAACCTTGCCGGTTCTCCTGTAGCATTAATGACATAGCGGTCGGCCTCATTGGTGGCCAGACTGTCGTAAGTGACAGTGAACACCTGATTGTTGGCTGAAGAACTCCAGATGCGTGTCACATCCGACCCCATCATGGCGCCCAGTTCGCTGGTCTTATATTGGTTGGAGAGAATGTGATAGCCCACATATTCTCTCAAAAGCGAGTCTTCAGGGATACCATCCTTGTCGCCAGCCTTGAGTTGGCTTCTCAATTGTTCGAGCGAATTGATGCCAGCCTTGGCAAAGGTAGCGTCTGACACATTGAGAAGTGTGTAGTAATAATGTGTGATGACCTTCTGCCGCTCCTCATTCATCGTTGTATCTACCACCTGCGAGAGTTTTTTGTCCCATCCTGTGGCACGCAGCGCCTCTGCCATAATGGCCGAGCGTCCGCCATCCACCACGCGGTCGAACACTGTCTCCACCAGGGGTGTCATTGCCGATGAGAGCACATATACCTTGCCATTGAAGGCGCTGAGTCCCATCTCGATGACGCGCCCTTCCTCATTGAGCACTGCCTGTCCTGCATTGAGCGAGTCGATGCGTATGGTGATGACATCACCACTGAGGTTTTGCAAGGTTTTCTTTTGCACAAACGACTCAGGCAAGATGGAGTCCTTGACAGTATGGTAGAGAACGAATTGCCGCGCATATTCCTTGGTCAGTTGCTGCAAGCTGTCGACTCCCCTACGGCGATAAAAATCGCGCATCGCCTCGTTGTTGGGAACGAAAGCAGTAAAGCTGGTACCCGACGATGACTGGTTGAGTGCATTGAACATGTTGGAATAGTGCAGCAACTTCACATACTCACTATATCCCTCTGTCTCTTCCAGGAACGAAGAGATGGGCGATGTAAGCGCTGTCGTATAGGTCTGGTCTTTGAAAGGATCGGTGTTGATATCAAACACATCCTTGTCGCATGCGGCAAGCGTCAGTGCTGCAGCAGCGAGGCAAACAACATGTTGTGTGAAATGTCTCATGTATTTCATGCTTCTTGTCCTTTCCTTACTTTGATGATGCGTAATATGGATTCTGTACCAAGAGTTTGTTGTGCTCGATATCAGCCTGCGGTATGGGCATGTACCAAGCGTTGGCATCCTGCAACACCGACCTTATCCACTGGGCGTTGGTGGTTTGGTTGCCCTCGATGACTTTGGTCATGAACTGAGTCTTGTACTTTCCTCCCCCGATGCGTCCGAGCCAGAGCAGGTCATACCACCTCTTGCCCTCTGCCATGAATTCCATCTCCTTTTGGTCGATGATTTCCTCAAGGAGTGTCAGTTCGTCCAGTTGTGAGATCTGAGCGGGAGCATCAGCCGAATGGGTGTCAATATCCTTGAAATTACCCAGCATGGCCCGGTTGCGCACCCTGTTGATCAGGCTGACTGCCTCTGCCCAGGAGCCTTGTCCCTTCATGGTGAGGGCCTGCGCCTTCATGAGCATGATTTCCGCCACACGGTAGAGGATGAAGTTGGCATCCTGATGGGCTCTTGCGCCACCGGTGATGTCGGGTACGTCTGTCCCATAATATTTCCAAATGTAATACTGGTTGGACGAAGCCCATCCGATGACTTGTCCGTTGTCGGGCACATATGTGGCCATGAGCATGCGTCCCATGCGTCCGTCCTCAGTGAGCCCACCGTCCTTCAAAGTCTGCGTCTCCTCTTTCATGCGTTCTGTTGCCCTTGTGGTGGGCCGTAGCGTCGATGATGTCGTGAGGGTGAAAAGCGAGTTGAAGTTATTGGTTTGGTTTTGAGAGTAATCCCAGTTGAGCTCTAGTATGGACTCATTGCTGTTGCCCGGATAGAACATGGTGTACCAGTCGTTGGTATTGGTCATGAAAACCGGACGGAAAGCATCTGTAGCATTAAGAATCAGGTTGCAATATTCGATGCACTGGTCATAGTCCTCGCTCCATAGGCAAGCATCTGCCATGAGCGCATAGAGTGCCCACTTGGTGGCTCTGCCCTTGGTGGCCCAGTCCTCCTCATAGGTGCCTTTGGCTGCCCCTGTCTCCAAAGCAGTCTTCACATCATTTTTTATCTGTGCCACAATCTCTTCTTCCGAAGACTTAGCCAAGTCGAAGCTAGCAGCATCGTTGACATATGCCTGCATGACGAGCGGCACCTCCTTGTAGTTCTTCACCAACAGCAAATAGCAGTATGCCCTGAGGAAATAGGCCTCTGCGAGATGGGAATTGAGGATGGCATCATAATAAGTGTCGTCCTTCACATCCGGTGCATAGAGTATAACAGAGTTGGCCATTCCGATGACCTTGTATAGATTTGACCAGTCACAGAGAGAGTTGGTCGGCACCATGTTGAAATCCTGCAATTTAGCATCACCGGTGTTGATGGTGTAGATAGAACCGCCCCTCAGTTCGCCCCACTTGATGAAAGTGGGTACACACTGCCGCATGTAGTAATAGCCGGAAGCGATGACAGCCTCGACATCCTCCTTCGACTTCCAGTAGTCATCAGTCACCTGCTCATTATTGGGCAACACATCAAGCCAATCGTTGCATGCAGTGGTGAAAGTGAGCGTAACTACCAGGATCAGTATGGATAATATATTCTTTTTCATTGTCTTCGGGAATTAAAAATCGACATTTAAACCAATGGCGAATCGCTTTGACACAGGTGTTGTAGCATTGTCGCGCACCAAGCTGGTGGCCGATGGCATCGACACCTCCGGATCCTGTCCCTTGTAACTGGTCCATGTGAAGAGGTCATAACCCGTGACAAAAACGTTGAGCTTGCTGATGCCGATGTTCTTGAGCCACTTCTTGGGGAAGTTGTAGCTGAGTGACAACGTCTTGAGACGGATGAAAGAAGCATCCTCGACGAAGCGGTCGCTTCCGAGGTAGTTGTAGCCCATGCCGTAGAGGGCACGTGGGATGTCAGTCTGATCTCCCTCTGCACGCCATCTGTGCAACACAGCTGTGCTCTGGTTGTTTTTGCCGTACATGTTCTCCAAGGAAATACGTGCGCCATTGATTACTTTCTGGCCGTATCTGCCATAGAAGAATGTAGTGAGTGTGAGGTCTTTCCATCTCACCTGGAATCCGCCACCACCGAAGAATTTCGGGTTGGCATTGCCCAAATAGACGATATCGTTCTCATTGATGACGCCATCGTGATTGATATCCTCATACATGGCATCTCCTGGATAGGTCTGCACCGTACCGTTTTTCATGGTGATGACATTACCCTGCCAGTCATACATCACATTTCCGGCTGCATCACGGGCGTAAGTCTGTTCTGCATTCTGATAAACGCCGAGGTAACGGTAGCCATAGAACGAGCCGACGGGCGCATTCTCCACGATTCGGAGCGCATAGTTGCCATTGCCAAAAGAGTAATTGTCCATCACCCATGTGCTTGGCAGTTCTTTCACCTTATTAATATTACGGCTGACGTTGGCATTGACCGAAACGGTCCACTCCTTGTTGCGCAATATCTGGTATTCGAACCTGAGTTCCACACCCTTGTTGCTCATCTCTCCCGAGTTGATGTACTTCACCGAGTTGTAACCTGTAGAAGCTGGCAGTTTGGTATCCCTGAGCAGCATGTCGCTGGTCTTCTTGTCATAGTAATCGAAAGTGAAGCTGAACCTGTCGAACAATCTGAGGTCGATACCAAGGTCCATCTCCCTGGTGGTCTCCCACTTCAAATTGTCGAGCTGCATGCGGTCGGGTGTGATAGCCGGCATATTCATGTATTGTCCGAGACTTTTATAGGCTCCGAGATAGATGGAAGCGCCAGATGGAGATGTACCCGACCAACCATATCCGAAACGTACTTTTCCCTCATTGAACCATTTTTTGAAACTGTCGCTCCAGAAATGTTCCTGCTCAATGTTCCAAGAAGCGCCAAAAGCGGGGAAGGTACCCCACCTCTTCTCTTTACCCATGGTGGAGTTGCCCTCATGGTTGATGGTACCTCTGATTACATACCTGTTGTCAAAGGAGTAGACCACCTGACCAATCATTGAAATGGATCGCCGCTCCGAGTTACCCGACCCCGATGATGACACCACGCTCCCCACCACAGGATCACTGAGGTTGGCAGATGCGTTGCCATATGTCCGGCTGGTGTAACTGAAACTCTGGTTGTCAGCGGTCTTGATAAGTCCGGTAGCAATGATCTTATGTTTCTCAGCAAACGTATTGTTGTAAATGAGTTTGTTCTCGCTCTGCAGTGAGAAGGCGTCGGTGGTGGCATCCACACTCTGGTTGGCAAACGAACTTGTCCATAGCACGCCGGTGGCCTCCTGTGGCAGGAATTGCTTGTTCTTGGTGGTTCGCATGTTCATTGACACCCATCCCTGATATTGCAGATGGAAGGGGAAATCATATTGCAGGGTGATGGTCATTTTTTCATCCCGCTGAGTGGTTTTGTTGTAACCTTCATTAACCATCGCCACAGGATTGTAGTTGGCCGAACTGACACTACTGGAACCGCTGTTGGTGAATGACCCTTGGAAGTCTTCATCGCGTGAGAAATAGACATCAGTTGGCTTTTTCGTCACGTCATCAATCCAGTAGGGACTGAGGTTGGGCATTTTCTGCATGGC
>CAMZHP010000125.1 GCA_947306845.1 uncultured Prevotellaceae bacterium | reverse complement strand
GGGAGTCCGCCCACACTCAGAAAATCGATGCAGAAATAGAAGTTCAACTCTCCCTTTTAGGCTTGCGCAAAGCCTTGGGACAATTATAATCAAGCAAAATGTCAGACAAGGCAAAAAAACAACACAACAACATCCTGCTAGCCATCGCAGGTTTTTTAGCAGTAGTAATGATCGTGGCACTCATCGGTTTCCTCGCCCTGGACCGTGATCCTTACATCATTCAGGGTCAGATGGAAGTGGAGGAGTACCGAGTGTCGAGCAAGGTGCCTGGCCGTATCCTCGAACTCCGTGCGAAGGAGGGTGATGTGATACACAAAGGCGATGTACTCGCCATCATCGATGCCCCCGAGGTGAAAGCCAAGAAGGTGCAGGCTGAGAGTGCGCGCAATGCAGCCTCGGCCCTCCATGAGATGGCAGACAACGGGGCTCGTGAAGAGACCATCCGCGGTGCCTTCGAACTTCTTCAGCAGGCCAAAGCAGCCAACGATATCGCCCGCAAGACCTACGAGCGCATCAACAACCTCTTCAATGAGGGTGTGGTGACGGCCCAGCGGCGCGATGAGGCCCAGGCAGCAGTGGAGGCCACCAACGCCCAGGTGAAAGCCGCACAGAGCCAGTATGACATGGCCCGAAACGGAGCCCGCATAGAGGAGCGCAAGGCTTCCTCGGCACAGGTGAGCCAAGCCAGCGGAGCCATCATGGAAGTGAACAGTTATCTCAACGAGACCGTTCAGGTGGCGCAGATGGACGGAGAGGTGAGCGAGGTGTACCCGAAAGTGGGTGAACTTGTCGGCACCGGAACACCCATCATGACCATTTCGATGATGGACGACCAATGGGCCACGTTCAACATCCGCGAGGACCAGTTGAAAGGCCTGGCTGTGGGTTCGGAAATAACGGTTTTCGTTCCGGCTCTGGAGAAGGAATTGAAGATGAAGGTGTTCTATATGAAGGACAAGGGATCGTTTGCTGTGTGGAAAGCCACCAAGGCCAGCGGTCAGTACGACCAGAAGACCTTTGAGGTGAAGGCCCGCCCCCTGGCGAAACTCGAGGGTGTGCGCCCAGGCATGTCCGTGATACTGAAAAAATGAGAATTGAGAATTGAAATCTGAAAATTGAGAAGTTAATGAAGTGTATTTCTCAAATTCTCGACATTTCGATGCGCGAACTCCGTATCCTGAAGAGGAATCCCATCTATGCCTTCTGCATGGTGGTGTTCCCGTTGGCTACGGTGTTCTTCTTCACCACGATGCTGGATGAGGGGCTGCCCAAAGATCTGCCGATAGGAGTGGTGGACCAAGACGACAGTTCCATGTCGCGCGGCCTCGTGCGCAATCTGGATGCCATGCAGAATTCACGTGTGGCTTACCGTTTCGCATCCGTCACAGAGGCCCGCAGCGCCATGCAGGAGAACAAAATCTACGCCTACCTCTACATCCCGAAGGGCACGATGTCAAAACTCCTTGCGGGCCGCCAGCCGAAGATATCGTACTACTACACGATGACGTGCCTGACGGCTGGTTCGATGGCCATGAAGGACCTGAAGACCATCAGCACGCTGGGTTCGGCAGCCGTGGGGCAGGCCACCTTGTCTGCCAAAGGTGCCACGCCCGGGCAGATCAAGGCTGCGCTGCAACCCGTGACCATCGACGCGCACATGATAGCCAACCCGGAGGGCAACTACAATTACAGTCTGACCACCGTCTTTGTACCAGGCATTCTGATGCTTTTCATGGCATTGCTCTCAGCCTACTCTCTCGGTATGGAACTGAAGTTTGACACCGGCAAGGAGTGGCTTGCCCGAGCCGACGGCAACATCGTCGTGGCTATCATCGGCAAATTCCTCGTGCATGCGCTCGTTTTCCTGCTCGTGATATTCATTTTCCATTATTATATCTTCAATGTGCTCGACTTCCCGTGTCTCGGTAATGTGAGGAGCATCGTGCGGCTTACCGTCCTGGAGGTCGCCGCGTCACTTGGATTCGGCATCTTTTCCTTCGGACTGATGCCCTCCATGCGAATGTCGATGAGTATCAGTTCGCTTTGGTCGGTCCTCAGCATCTCGATGTGTGGCTCGGCCTTCCCCGTCATGGGCATGGATGCGCCGTTGCAGGCACTCTCATGGCTTTTTCCGCTACGCCATTATTTCATGCTCTACCAGGTAACGGTGTTCAACGGCTTCCCCCTCATCGATGCATGGTTCCACCTCGTGGCACTGGTCGGTTTCACCTTGCTGCCCTGGTTCGTTCTCCACAAAGTCAAAAATGCAATGCTCAACTATGTCTATATTCCGTAATATTAAAGAACGACTGATAGACGTGCTCTACATCTGGCGGGAGGAGATGCGGTTGGTCTTCCGCGATGAGGGTGTGCTGATATTCCTCGTCATTGTGCCGCTGGGCTACCCGCTGCTCTATTCGTGGATTTACAATAACGAGTCATTGCGGGAGGTGCCGGTGGTCGTGGTCGACCAATCGCACTCGAAACTCTCGCGACAGTTCATCCGCGACTGCGATGCCTCGCCTGATGTCCGTGTGCTTTTCCATGCCGAGGATCTTGACGAGGCGAAGTCGCTCATCAGCCGACAACTCGTGAAAGGCATCTATTTCATCCCTTCCGATTTCTCCAAGCGTATCTACCGGGGCGAGCAAGGCACCGTGAGTGTCTATTGCGACATGTCGCTCATGCTCGCCTACAAGAGTGTCTATCAGACCGCCATGGTGGAGGCTGGGCGCATCGGCGCGGGTCTGAACATCAAAAAGGCGGGGAAGCACACCAAGCATGAGGATGCCATCACGGCACAGCCCCTGGCGGTAGATGAAGTGACGATGTTCAACCCTTCCGGAGGCTATGGTTCCTGTGTCCTGCCTGCCGTGCTGATGCTCATCCTGCAGCAGACACTTGCTCTCGGCATCGGCATGTCGGCCGGTACCGCGCGGGAGCGCAACCGCAACGGCCATCTCATCCCTGATGACGACCCGCATTACAACGGTGCCTACCGCATCGTCAGCGGCAAGGCCCTGTGCTACGTCATGATTGCCGCCATTACCAGTGCCTACCTGGCCTTGGCCATCCCACGGATGTTCTCCTTCCCGCATCTCGCCAACCATTGGGACCTGTTGCTCATGATGATACCCTATGTCATCGCCTGCATCTTCTTCGGCATGACTGTCTCCTGCCTCGTGCGCTATCGCGAGAACGTGATGCTGCTGGTGGTCTTCGTCTCCATCCCCCTGCTCTTCCTGACCGGTGTGTCGTGGCCGCAGTCTAACATTCCCAGTGCCTGGCAGGGCGTGTCGTGGCTCTTCCCCAGCACTTTCGGCGTGCGCGCCTTTATCCGTGTCAACTCCATGGGGGCCACCATCGACCAGGTCCTCCCCGAAATCCGTATTCTCTGGATACAGGCTGCCGCCTACCTCGGCCTCGCCTGCGTCATCTATCGTTATCAGTTCCGGTTAATGAAGAAACATGCAGCCACAAGTAAGCAATAAAGTTGATGGTGCTATTGGGACCATTTATGAGCAAACACGGATGACGCTCAAAGTGGTCTTGCTCGCCGTCGTTCTTTCAGGCGTTTCCGTGGTGGATGCCAAGGCCCAGAAACTAACCCAGCAACAGCGGAGGGAGCGGATGGACAGTGCACTTGCCGCACGTTATTACCGCACTCCCTACGACACGAACTATGTGGTTCGCCCCGTGGGAAGGTTGACGCTGAAGGCGAGGGTCAACCAAACGGGAAACAGTTTCCATGCGAAGGGGACGGTGAACGACATTGACTCGAAGGCTGACCTGAAGACCAGCCACAAGACCACGTTCTCCTTGGCCGGTATTTACCGTGGTATAGGCATCGGAGTGGCCATCAATCCCGCCAAATGGAAAGGCATCTATGAAGACTATGAGTTCAATCTCAACTACTACAGCAGCAAAATCAGCCTTGACTTCAGTTATCAGCGGTCGGAATCGATGGCCGGCGACATCCGCCGAGGTGATCGGATGGAGCAGATGGAGTCGGGCGACATCTCGCTGAAGGTAGTCAACTTGGCGGGCTACTATACCTTCAACCATCGCCACTTCTCCTATCCCGCTGCCTTCACCCAGAGTTATATCCAGCGCCGTTCGGCCGGTTCGTGGCTGGCTGGCATCAGTTATCAGGGAGGGAGCATCAAGACAAGGGTTGCGCTGAAAGAGAGAAACCCCAACGCGCCTGACGTACGTATCGATGTCGGACATATAGGCATAGGTGGCGGTTATGGCTACAACTGGGTTCTCGGCAAGAAATGGCTGCTCCACTTCTCGATGCTGCCTACTTTCGTGGTCTATAACCGCAACAAATTTACAGTGAATGATGAACCTAAGAAAGCGAAGCGCATGCGTTTCAACATGATTTTCAACGAAAGGGCCGCCATCGTCCACAATTTCTCTTCACGTTACTTCGCTGGAGCCACTCTCGTGATGAACAATTCCATCTTTGACGATAATGTAGTAGTTGTCAACCAGAACAAATGGCGTGCCCGCGCCTTCTTGGGCATGAGGCTTTAATCCATAGGAAAAAGCTAGCATGAGAGGCGGAATCACGCCGCATGCGTATATTATAATTTTTATAATCGAAAACAAAAGTCAAACCAGGCAAAAAAACAACACAACAACATCCTGCTTGCCATAGCAGGTTTTATTATGGTGGTCTTTATTGTGGCCCTTATCGGTTTCCTTGCATTGGACCGCGACCCGGATGTCATACAAGGACAGATGGAGGTGGAGGAATACCGGGTGTCAAGCAAGGTGCCTGGACGAATACTCGAACTCCGAGTGAAGGAGGGCGATTTAGTGCATAAGGGCGACATTCTCGCCATCATTGACGCTCCAGAGGTACAGGCCAAGAAAGTGCAGGCCGAGAGTGCACGAAACGCTGCTTCTGCCCTGCATGAGATGGCTGACAACGGGGCTCGTGAGGAAACCATTCGCGGTGCCTACGAACTATTGCAGCAGGCAAAGGCCGCTAATGACATCGCCCGCAAAACCTACGAACGTGTCAACAACCTCTTCAAAGAAGGGGTGGTGACTGCACAAAGGCGTGATGAGGCTCTCGCTGCCATGGAAGCCACAGGGGCACAGGTGAAGGCGGCACAAAGCCAGTATGACATGGCTCGCAACGGTGCCCGCATGGAAGAACGGAAGGCGAGTTCGGCGCAGGTCAACCAGGCTAGCGGAGCTGACAGAGGTGCGCATCATGTGGATCCAGGCTGCTTTCTATTTTGGACTCGCCTGCATTGTTTACCGCTATCAGTTCTACTTGGCAAAACGCATGTCATAGTGCTCTCGTTGGAGCAAAGGTACTATCGAATACTTTCAGTATTTGTATTCCTGACAGAAAAGGATTGAGCTGTTCTCGCCGAGCATGCGGAAAAATTCGCGCGCCGCTCTTTTCACATAGGCGTTCTTCAGTTGATGGATGCAGCCATGCATTTGTTTTTCCGGTGTGTCAGTGTCTGTGATGGGGATGGCTGTCAGGCCTTGCTCCGCCACTACCGTACTCTCACTGAGCAAGGTAACATAATTGGACTCCCGTATCAGCCTGAACAGCAAATAGACCGTGTTCATCTCGACCTTGATTCGGAAGCGATAGTCGGTTTGCGCGATGGCACGTTCAAAGGCGCTGCGGGCTTGGGTTCCCTTTTTGGTCAGGGCCAGGTCATAGTTTTGTAGCTCCTCAAAAGTGATGGAGGAGCGTTTGGCAAGTGCGTGGCGGTCATTAACGATGGCTGCCAGACGATGATGGAACAGCACCTGACTGTCAAGCCTGGGATTGGGGGTGGTGGGCTTGAAAGCAAGCACAAAGTCCAGTTCATGATTCTCAAGACGGCCTATCAGGTCGGCCATCGTCGATTGTGTGACGTTCATCTTGACATGAGGGTGTTTCCTCAGAAAGGCTGTGACGGTCTCCGCCATGATGCTGGCGAAGGAGAAGGTAACTCCGATGTTCAGCTCTCCTCCAGTCAGGTTCTTCAGCTCCCCAAGCCTTTGCAGGCAATTGTCGGCAGAATGAAGCGTTTCCTTGGCCAAAGGCAGCAATTCCTGTCCTGCTTCTGTGAGGGTCACCTCATGGCTGTTTCTTTGAAACAGGGGTTGTTGCAGTTCATTCTCCAACTGCAAGATCTGATGTGACAGGGTGCTCTGGCTGATAAACAGTTCCTTGGAAGCCGTTGAGAAATTGAGCGTCTCAGCAAGCTTGACGAAATATTTCAATTGTCTTAGTTCCATATCAGGTACAAAGTAACGGCTTTTCCGTGGAAATACCAAATGTCTATCCGTATTTTGTTTCCATTTACTGTGCTGCTATCGAAATTCTCGATAGCAGCATTTCTTTTTTCTTGTGGTGAAGGATGCAGAGCAATTCATAGCCATTGATTGCAAGTGACTGCAAACTGATGTACCTTTGCATCGACAAAACGAACATTATAAACATTTAAAATAGCAAAACAATGAATACGACAGCAATCATCTCAATCGTGGCAATGACATTGGTAAGTTACTTTTTCTGTGTATGGATGACCCGTCACGATAATCTGGAAGTCAGATAAAACGCATCCTTTTGCCCGACGGCATCATATTAGCCGTACATATACCGGAAGAGTTTCGACCTAATTTGGTTTATGCTCTTTCTTTTCCACACTCTCAGACAATGAGAATGTGGTTTTTTTGATGAAAAAAAATCCTTCATGCCATATATTTGGGGGTGAGCTTCATTCTTTTTGATGAAAAATGAGTATTTTTGTAAGCTATAATTCCCAAACATTCAAGATCAATCGATAGGTTGGGGTTTCTGATATCTTAAAAACAATCAATTCAAAAAAGAGATATATGAAAGAAGTCAACTACAAGGACATGAAGTTCAATCCATTCAATCTCATAGGAGGTGAATGGATGCTGGTGACAGCAGGCAATGAAAGATCGGGATGCAACACGATGACGGCCTCATGGGGGCATCTGGGATGCTTATGGGGACACAACGACCCAACGGCGGTCATTTATCTCCGCCCGTCGAGATATACGAAAAAGTTTGTTGATGAGGAGCCTTATTTCACGCTTTGCGTGATGGACAAGTCGTTCAAGAAGCAAATGGCCTATCTGGGTAGTGTCTCTGGGCGTGATGAGGACAAAATCGCAAAAACAGGTCTCACACCAGTCTATGCCGATGACTCAGTCTATTTCGCGGAGGCCAAGCTGGTGCTGGTGTGCAAGAAAATCTACCAGTCGGAATTGCAGGAAAACGGTTTCCTCTATCAGGAAACCATTGATGAAAGCTATCCTCTGCGTGATTTCCATACGATGTATGTGGGGAAAATAGAGAAAGTGCTGGTCCGTGATGATGAGTATTTGAAATAACGAATATTATCATATTTATAAAATTTTGTCCTATGAAAAGATTACCCATTTTGTTGATGTCGCTGTTTGTCATGGTGACTGTCAATGCCCAGCACAATGGTTTTGTATGCACAGGAAATAACGTGAATGTTCGGACGGGACCTGGCAAGAAATATGCTGTCTATGACGTCAATATTGGGCGCAAGCGCCAACTGTCAAAAGGAGATGTCGTAGAAAACCGTGGGAAGAAAAAGAATGGGTTTTGTCTGATCCAAGGTCCATTGGAATGGGGAGGAGATGAAAGAGACGGATGGGTGTCGGCACAATATCTTCGTCCTGTCACTCTTTGTCCCAAATGCAAGGGATATAAGGATATAAATATAGCAAAAGTTGACATTGAGCTGGATACCTGTGACAAATGTAATGGCAAGGGATATGTGAAATAAATGCTCGGGGGGTATGATGAAGAAAATCTTGTTGTTGATGGTGATGGCATGTCTTTGGGGACATGTCACGAATGCGGAAATATGTGAGAACGATACCATCGGTGCCGAGGGAGCATGGTGCTGGTTTGCCGACCCCCGCGCCCTGCACTATGAAAATGCCGACGGCAGCATCAACGCCACCTACATCGGCTATATCGATGTGCATGGGAATGTCAGAGCCACACAGATGGACTTCCTGTCGGGAAAGCGCACGGAAGTGCTTGTCAGAAGCTTTTTCCAGCCCGATGACCACAACAACCCCACCTTCCTCGTGCTGCCCGATGAGCGAGTGATGATCTTCTATACCCGGCATACCGACGAGCGGCGCATCTGGTACCGCATCTCCACGAAGAAAGGTGACATCACTGCGCTCGGAGAGGAGAGATATGTCGAGACCGACCACAACACCACATACCCGTCGCCCTTCATCCTCACCGATGACCCGCAGCATATCTACCTGTGCTGGCGAGGCATCAACTGGCATCCCACCATCGCCCGACTCACCATGCCCGACAAGGATGACCACGTAAAAGTGGATTTCGGGCCACGGCAGATCGTGCAGAGCACAGGAGCGAGACCTTATGCCAAATACTACAGCAACGGGCGCGACAAGATTTACCTGGCATATACAACAGGGCATCCTGACAATGAGTGGCCGTGCTGGCTCTACCTTAATGTCATCGACATCAACACGATGCAGTTGCAGGACATCAAGGGCAATGTGCTCT
>CAMZHP010000124.1 GCA_947306845.1 uncultured Prevotellaceae bacterium | reverse complement strand
TGCCGAGCGAGGTGAGGACCACCACGCCGAGCAGGTTCCATGGGTCGGGGCCCCATATGTCGGCCAACATGCCATTGGCGTTGGGGTCGGTGTCACTGGGGATGGCGGCCAGTTTGTCGACAGCGGCAGAAAGTCCTCCTTGGGAACTGAGCACGGAAGCGATGACCACCACAATGCCGAAAAGCATGATGACACCCTGGACGAAATCGTTCATCGCCGTGGCCTTGTAACCGCCGAGGATGACGTAGAGTGCGGTGAGGAGCGCCATGATGACCACGCAGTACTCATAAGGTATGCCAAAACCCATCTCAAAGAGGGTGGAGATGCCTTTGTACACGCCGGCGGTATAAGGGATGAGGAAGACGAACACGATGACGGAAGCCACGACTCGAAGCCACTCGCTCTGGTAGCGTGTTCCGAAGAAATCGGGCATGGTGCGGCTCTCAATGTGCTGCGTCATCAGTTTGGTGCGCCGTCCCAGCAGTATCCATGCCAGCAATGAACCGATAACGGCATTGCCGATGCCGATCCAGGAGGCTGACATGCCGTATTTCCATCCAAACTGTCCGGCATAGCCCACGAAGACCACGGCGGAGAAATAGCTGGTGCCGAAAGCAAAGGCAGTAAGCCATGGTCCTACCGCACGGCCACCCAACACAAATCCCTCTACTGTTTTGGCCTGTTTGCGTGAATAGATACCCACTCCCACCATGACGGCCAGGAAAAGGAGGGTGAGCAATATCTTAATGATCATTTGTCTTTTAACCTTATAATAATTGTTTTTCTCGTTATCTGGTTCTCTTATGGACTGGTCAGAATGCCACCTGCACCTGAGCCTGCAGCCAATTGTAGTCATCGGTGAAATGGCTCATGCAACGGGTGTACTGCAGCTGAAGACGGCATTTCTTGTAAAACCAGTACTGGATGCCACCAGTCAGGTTGGTTTGGTAATAGTCCATGTCTGTGTTGCGGTCATAGTAGTCGGCTGAGGCCACGACATCGAGGCCCTTGGCCACTGGGACGCTGGCAGTCACATAACCGCCCATGCTGCCTACGTCGCCATCCTTTCCACCCAACCACTCGGCACGCACATTGCAGGCGTCGCTCTTCCATTCAGCGCCGATACTGTAGCGGTCGCGGCGGTAGTCGTCGCCAACCTGCACACCAGGATTCCACGCGGCGGTACCTACGGCATGTCCACGCCCCTTTTGGGCAGTAGCCACCAGTCGCAGGCCGTCGATGGGTTTGTATTCCAACCGGGCAATGACATCTTTGTCGGAGTTGCCGTCCTTGCGGTTGATGCCTTGTCCGTTCATCAGCGCCAACTCATAATGTATGTGGTCGTTGAACAGGTCACCATAGACCATCATACCGAGGTCGCGGCCATAGTTGACCCCATTGAGGGGATCGGGTCCTTCGCCGGCGAGGAAAAGTACTGCCTGTGAATAGACATCGATGAGTTCGAGCATAGTAGGTGAGAGGGGGTTCTCCAAGCTGTAACTGTGCTTGAACTGGCCAAGCCGCATGCTAAAGGCTTTGTCCTTGGAGAAACGGTAGTCGAGATAATACTCTTGCACAACACTGGAGAAATCGTGCATGAACATGAATGAGAAACGGTCGGTGATGCGGGCTTTTGCCCAAAAAAGAGTCCGTTTCAGATTAAAGGTACTGGTGCTCTTGCCGCTGGCATCGTCATAGGAATAACCTCCTTGGGCGTAGCCGTGAAGCTCAACGCGGTCCGTGAATTCCTTGGTCCAGTCTATCGACTTGGACGTACTCTGTTGCCCCATGGCCGCCACCGAACTGAACACAGCCATAGCGACGGCCAGAGAGGATGTCTTGATGGATTGTTTCCTCATGCAAGTGTAATTTTGAAATGAATGTTTTTGGTCGATATAAATTCTTTAAGATTCATTTTCGCTTGCAAAATTACTGTTTTTAAAACAAAAACAATAACAAATTGCTTGAAATTTGTGATTTTTCCTTACTTTTTGCGCGTTTTCTTGATGGAGTCTCCATCTGAACCACAACATTTCCATTCCTTTTTACTTTCCCTCCGGCACCCATCTTTAACAATTCTTAAGGGTCGCCTCCCTTGGCGGGTCGGGAAGTTTGTCGTAACTTTGTATGTTGCAATGATAGACCGCCCGACCATCGACCGCATTATGGACGCTGCCAACATCGTTGACGTCGTCTCTGAGTTTGTCTCGCTCCGAAAGAGCGGGGCAAATTACAAGGGTCTGTGTCCTTTTCACGATGACCGCACACCGTCGTTCTCTGTGTCGCCCTCCCGAGGTATTTATAAGTGCTTTTCCTGCGGAAAGGCGGGCAACGCAGCCAATTTCATCATGGAGCATGAGCAAGTGTCGTATCCTGACGCGCTGAGATGGCTTGCCCGCAAATACCATATAGAGATCAAGGAACGCGAGTTGACGGATGAGGAGCGTGAGCAGGAAAGTGAGCGTGAGAGCTTGTTCATCGTCAATGAGTGGGCAGCGGGTTATTTCAACCAGGTGTTGCATGAGGATCCTGACGGACAAGCGGTGGGAATGGCTTACTTCCGATCAAGGGGATTCCGTGACGACATCATTGCACGCTTCCGATTAGGATATGCCCCACAGAAGCGGAACGCGCTCTCCACCACAGCCCATGCCAAAGGCTATAAGGACGAGTTCCTGGTGAAAAGCGGCCTTTGTGTGCAGCGCGACGATGGCAGTCTCTACGACCGCTTCGCAGGCAGGGTTATCTTTCCATGGATTGGCGTGAGTGGCAAGGTGACGGCTTTCGGTGGCCGTGTGCTTGACTCGCGTACCAAAGGCGTTGCGCAGAAATACGTCAATTCTCCTGATTCTGTGGTCTATCACAAGGACCATGAGCTATACGGTCTTTTCCAAGCAAAAAAAGCCATTGCCAAGGAGGACTGTGTTTACATGGTGGAGGGTTATACCGATGTGCTGTCGATGCATCAGTGCGGCATAGAGAACGTGGTTGCCAATTCCGGTACGGCCCTTAGCATTCATCAGATCAAACTGCTTCGGCGTTTCACCACCCATATCGTGCTGCTTTATGATGGCGATGAGGCTGGTATTCATGCCGCGCTAAGGGGTGCAGACATGTTTCTCGCTGAGGGGATGACCATCAAAATGCTCCTGCTTCCAGATGGTGACGATCCTGACAGCTTTGCCCGCAAGCATACAGCAGCAGACTTCCGGCAATATGTGGCAGATAACCAGGAGGATTTCCTGGTGTTCAAGACAAGGTATCTTCTGCAAGGGGTTTCCGATCCAAGCAAACGCTCTGAGGGCATTGCCAGTCTTGTGAAGAGCATCTCGGTCATCGCTGATCAAATCGTGCGTTCCACATATATTAAGGAATGTGCACAGCGGATAGGCATGCCGGAGCGAGCACTCATCTATGAGATGAACAAATACATCCGCCACGACAGGGAGGAAAAGGTGAGGCAGAAAGAACGGGAGGAAGAACGCCAGCGTGCAGCATCACCGCAGAAGACACCCCTTGGACCACCGACAGCCAGTCAGATGACTGCTTCCATGGAAACTCTGCTCATCCAGCTGGTCATCAGGCATGGGGCAGAGAAGGCATTCAGGGGACTGGAGGCTGAGGATGGCTCCGCTTTTGATCTCTCTGTCGCAGAGTTCATCTATTACAACCTAGAAGAAGATGGCCTGCGTCTGGAGAATACCCTTTACCAGAGCATGCTCGAGGAGGCAGTGTCGCTTGTACAGCAAGGCGAAACCAACATGCTGGAGCATTTTGAGCGGCATCCCGATGTGAGGGTAAGCAATGAGGCTACACGGTTGGGAGTAGATACCTACCAATTGTCGGAGAGCAATCAGGTGAGGACGGGTGAGGAGACCGTACGCTCCCAGGTGGAACATGTGCTGCTCGACTACAGGATGGCCATTGTGAAAAGCCGGGAGGAAGTCTTGCGTCAGCAGCTCGCACTGGCCAACACCAGTGAGGAGAAAATGGAAATCCTGGCTGAGATGAACAATCTCATGGCCATGAGAAAGGAAATCGCCCGCATGGTGGGCAAGAGTATTATTTTATGAAAAGATGACAATCGCTATTGAAATATTGATTTTAGGCATTCTTCTACTCTTGCTCTATGCGCAGTGGAAGGGAAAGCCCGTTGGCAAACTGCTGAGAATCAGGCGCTGGAAAAAGAAAAAGGGGCCAGATGCCGATCGGGCAGAGGAGATGGAACGTGTGGCCAGCCAGGCGCTCCGTGACTTGCATTGTGAGGTTTCATGGGAAACGGAGAAAAGCGTTCGTATTGGACAGTATGACTTCCAGAACGGGCATTTCCAATTGCGTATTGACCCGTCATCGGCATACGCTAGCCTCGCCTATCTCTTCTGTTTCAATGTGAGGTTGGATCAGCTCAATACTGTCAGAATGGTGGTCAACAAATGTAACATCAACTCTGAAAACCACAGAATCATCTATACCATCAACGAGGAGAAAAACGAGGTGGACTTGCATATCATTGCCGGTGTCATGCTGCCGCAGGAAAAAGCCAGGGATATACTGACCGAATGTATGACTGGTGCTTTCGCTTGGCAGAATACATTGGCGCGCCATCTTGCTGAGAGAAAGGATGAACAAGGGAAAGGGGATACTGAACTGATCAGTGCTGAGCGGGGACGTGAACTGTTCCTGCTGCATGAGCATGAGATGCGAATGCAGGGCGATGACAGCCTGAGGCATAATGAGGTGGACCGTGTTTCTCTCGGACAATTCTTGGAAAAGACATTGGGACTGGTGGGAATCACTGCGGTCAGACTGGATTTCCCTGATGCACGACATGAGCCGGTGGATGACACTGAGGACATCCTCGACTATGACCTGAGCAATGCTCTTTTCGCCAATGGACAACGGGTTGCCGGGCAAACCATGGCGATGCTCCGTATCATCATGCCCGACATGCCGCTGGAGGAAAGGTTGGTCACGCTGGCCTTCAACGAAGAGGGCTCCGACGGGCTCACCGATTATTACCGTGTGACAGCTTGTTTGGTGCCACTGTCTGTTACCACGTCACACCCGTTCAATCAAAAGCACCACATCCAGTTGTGCAATTCGGCTCTTCTGGCCTATGACCATGTATCAAGACAGCAACAGAGGGATGAGAGCAACTACATGTGGAAAGAAGCTGTGCAGAAACTCAGAAACGGTAAGGCTGACGAACTCACCGATGAGCAGAAACTATTGGCGGAATGTCAGGATGCCGGGTTGGCCCATTTGCTCTATCTTGGCAGGAAACGCTATCTCGCCGGACGCTATTATGAGGCTTTGCTGCTTTTGGAGAACGCTTTCACGGAGATGACAGACAGGTATGACCGCATGGATGAAAACGAACTGCAGTCATTCTATGACCTTATCTTCGATATCGGCTTCTGCTACAGCGAACTGAGGGTTTATGACAAGGCTCTCTTCTATCTCGAGATGCTCTCAGGGCTTCACCGCATCACCTATACCATGGAGTATGTGAACTGTTTGGTCAACAGTGGCGACTATCGTGCCCAGCAGGCTATAGACCGTCTGATCGCGGGTGTGAAGATGAATATGGAGGAAGATGAGCAACCTGAGGAACACATAGCCAAGTTTCTTGCTTTCTTGCAACGCCGAAAGGTGTATGTCCTGATCGAGAAACAGGCTTACAACAAAGCGCAGCGCATGCTCAAGAAAATGCTCAACGACCCTGAGAATGCCGATTTCGCTCTTAATGAATTAGCATACCTACAAAAAAGAATGAAGGAGGGGGATTGAAGATTGATTTCGGCGAAGCCGATTGAAGATTGAAGATTGAAATATCAACACAGAGGTACAGAGATACAGAGTTTTTTATATCCTTTGTGCCTCTGTATTTTTGTGTTGAATCTATATATAATAAACGTACCGACATTCATTGGATGAAATTCAATAAAAGTGAATCATTTAGTCTGCTTCTCGTTGCAGAGGTAATCATAATTCTTAATCCTTAATCCCTAATTCTTAATTCTAAAAATGCTGAAATTGACGCTTCCGTAAGTGCGGCGCTCAACAAAATGTGGATGGGCAGAAAAATCATTCCCCTTGCCATGCTCAAAGACAAAGACGCCACCATCTGTCAGCAAATCCTGACTGAAGATCAGGGAAGGAATCTCTTCCAGACGCTCCAATGCATAGGGCGGATCAGCGAAAATGAAGTCAAACTGCTGGTGGCAAGATTTGATAAATTTGAAAACGTCTCCCCGTATGACGACGGATTTGTCGGTGCCCAATGTGGCCATGCACTTGCGGATGAATGCATAGTGGTCGCGGTCGGCTTCCACGCTCACCACTTGTCGGCAACCGCGTGAGAGCAGTTCCAGGGATATGCTGCCCGTTCCCGAGAAAAGGTCGAGGGCAGCAGCTTCGTCAAAGTCTAAATAGCCGTTGAGCACATTGAAGATGTTTTCCTTGGCAAAGTCGGTCGTTGGTCTTGCCTTGAAGGAGCGAGGTATGTCAAAATGACGGCCTTTGTAAATGCCAGTGATGATTCTCATGGTTGGGGATGTTGAAGAAAAGCGCAAATGTCAAGAGGAAGGTCCGAGGAAATGTTGTTGTCGATTTGCAGCATCTTGGCATCGCCGGTGCTCACTCGGCTCACATAAGCCCGCAGGCTGTCGGTCACCCATTTCAGGTGTGGGGTGCTGCCCATCACCATCACTTCGTCGCGGTCGCCCTTCATGCCCAGTTGGGTGAAGGTGGAAAGAAGATAGAACAATGCGTCATGAGCATGCACGGCACTGAAGGTGTTGCAAAACCTGAACCGCTGTTTGGAAAAGGAGAATATGTCTGCCTTACCGTCATGAAAATATCCATACAACCGCTGACGTGGTCCCTCGGCCTGTTGTCCTAAATGTAGCCATAGGGGGAGGGTGGAAGGTTGATAGATAACTTCCCCACAGTGGTCGCTTACGACGGTCTGCACATCACGTTCAACAGCATAAAGCGCCACTGTGCGCAATGACTCCATCCGATAATACTTCTTCTCGTCCCGCTCATGACCAGAGAAAGTATGAGCAAACAATATGTCGGCGTCTGTAGGATCGAACTCCTCTTCCGGCACCAGCATGACAGGGACATCGGCAAGTATGGTGGCCTTTTCCCATTTGTCCGCCAGTAAGGGTAAGGTCTTGAATGCCTCACGCAGGTTGGCGGCGACTGACATGCCGCCTTTCATTTCATAAGTTTTGAAAGAAGACTGTCCTTCGATGTCCAAAGAGAGGAATGCCAGGGCATCTTGTCCGATTCTGAGAGTGAGTGTCTTTGTTGGGTTCATCTGTCGTAATTTGAATGCGAAGTTACGAATAAGCAAGCGAAAAGCAAAACAAAACACAAGGTTTTGATGGCTTGTTCAGGAAAAAAGAGTATTTTTGCACATCAGTTAACTGTTTATACCTATGATGAAGACTCATTTATTGAAAAAGATGGCTGTCATGATGTTGATGGCAGCAGCTCCGTTATTCATCCTCGCCGCCAGTGTTGCTCCTGGCCAGTCTGAGTATGAGAAGGGCGTGCGCTATTTCCAAGGCTATGGTGTCAGGCAGGACTTTGCCAAGGCTGTAAAGATGTGGGAAAAGGCGGCCAAGAAAGGTCATGCCAAAGCAGAATTCAGTCTTGGCTACTGTTATGCCAATGGCGTGGGAGTGGAAAAGGATGTTGAGGCGGCCAAGGCATGGTATCTTGAGGCGGCAAAACAGGGCGATGCCGACGCGCAGTATAATCTGGGACTCTTTTATTTGAAAGGGGATGAAGACATTGTGAAATATGAGAAAGCCGCAGAGATGTTCAAAAAGGCAGCTGAGCAAGGTCATGTTCGTGCGATGAACAATCTTGCATTCTGCTTGTCAAGAATTGGCCCTGATCGTCATGATGGATACCCCGAGGTGATGATGTGGCTGAACAGAGCTGCTGAGCAAGGTCACTGGAAAGCCAAGGAGGTGTTCGATGAATATGCCGAGGAAAGAGAGGAATATGAGCGGGCTGCCCGGGAGAGGAGAATACAAAGGATGCGCTTCAGATGATGTCCTCTTTTACTTTTACGATGTGTAGGTCTCGCTGCGGGAACGGGATGGTGATGCCAGCCTTATTGAGTGTGGTATAGACGCATTCCAATATCTCACAGTCATCGTTGTATTGGGTCACCACAGGCACCCATGCCACTACTTGGAGGTTGACGCTGCTTTCGCCGAACTCGCGGAGCAACACATTCACCTTGTGATGGTTGGGGTCGCGCTTGATGAAGTCAAGCTGGGAAATAGCTTCCACCAAAAGGTTGCGGCATTGTTCGATGTCGGTGCCATAGGCCACACCCACATCGAGGGTGTGCATCTCATAGCCGTGGTTTTTGGTCATGTTTTTGTAATTCTTGGTAAACAGTTGACTGTTTTGGAATGCAATGACCGAACCGTCGACCGATTCCACCATGGTGCTGGTGTAGCTGATGGATTTCACCTTTCCGCGGATGCCGTCGCAGATGATCCAGTCGCCTACCTTGATGCGTCCGGCCATGAGCGAGATGCCGTAGTAGATGTTTTCCAGAATGTCTTTGG
>CAMZHP010000123.1 GCA_947306845.1 uncultured Prevotellaceae bacterium | reverse complement strand
CTACGGTGAAAGTGAATCTCTCCCACGTGCGCAGCATCGACCGCGAAGAAATTCCGAGAGAGGAGATGCCCTACGGTGTTCCCTTCGGCACCGACGGATACAAGAGCAAGTTCTTCAAAGTGGGCGACGACATCTACTATCAGGACATCAACGTGCAATTGTCGAAGAAACTTTCGAAGTCACTGAAACTCAACCTGATGTACATGAACCAGCACTACAACATGACCGTTGTGGAGGGCGAGGGCGGCATGGTGAGGTCGGACATCTACATCGCCGATGCCCTTTACCAAATTGCCCCCAAGGCCAAGCTCAGGGGTGAGGTGCAATACCTCACAACACCTGATGACCAAGGCGACTGGGCTTTTGCCCTGCTCGAACTCTCTCTCGCCCCTCGGTGGATGTTCACTGTGAGCGACATGTGGAACTGCGGTGTCACCGACATCCACTATTATCAGGGACTGGTGACCTTCAACATCGGCGCACATCGCTTACAAGCCGGCTACGGCCGCACCCGCGCCGGTTACAACTGTTCTGGCGGTGTCTGCCGATACGTGCCCGCCACCAAAGGATTCACACTCTCCTACAACTATAACTTCTAAAAGGGAGACATTATGAACAAGGCAATCATCATCCTCACCATCATCCTCGCCGCTGTGCTGACAGCATGCAGCCACATCGACGAGGACGAACGGTATATCTATCAGAAACCAGAACAGGCCGACCGCACGGTGCTCCTTGAGGACTTCACCGGACAGCGCTGCATCAACTGTCCCAAAGGAACCGAGGTAATCGAAAAGTTGCAGGCTGAGTTCGGCGACAAGGTCATTGCCGTCGGCATACATGGCGGACCACTTGGCTTCGCAGGGTCAGCCACCGTCAAGGGACTGGCTACCCCAGTGGGCGATGAGTATTACAACCACTGGAACCTGGAGTACCAGCCCGTGGGACTTGTCGACCGCCACGGAGCCGTCAACTACACCGACTGGACCACGGCGGTGGTGGAGGAGCTCTCCAAACCCGCACGGCTGAATCTGGAGGCTGAAGCCACGATCCTGAACGACGAGAATATCTTCATCACCGTGAGAGCCCAGGGCACCGACGGCCACATCAACGGGCATCTGCAGGTGTGGGTGACAGAGGACAACATCACTGCCCTGCAGATGATGCCCGACGGCAGCACCAACCGCGAGTATGTGCACAACCACGTGCTGCGCACTCCCGTCAACGGCACCTGGGGTGAAGCCATCACCATCGAGGAAGGAAAGGGAAATATCATCACCCTCCAGCAGCCGCTCAACGCAGAATGGAACACCGATCATCTGAGCGTCGTCGCCTTTGTCTATGACGACACCGGCGTCCTCCAAGCCACCCGCGCGCAAGTCTCGCGCATAAAAAACTAGAGGATCTAGAGAATCTAGAAAATCTAGAGAATCTAGAATATCTAGAATATCTAGAATATCTAGCCCCAAAAATAATCTCAAAACCACAAAATATGAAAAAAATCTTTACTCTCTTTTTCGCAGTCATCTCTGCTGCTGCCCTTTCAGCGCAGGACACCAAGACTTTCTTCCAGTTTGCCGACAAGGATGGGAACATCATCCCTGATGGCACTACCATCGTGCGCGATGTTTCAGAGACCGATGATTTCGGCTCCATCATGATCCACTCAGGACTCTACATCAAGAATGTAGAGGCTCCCGATGACACGCCCTTGTGGCTTGTCTCCGACATCACCAAAATCGACAATGGGACACTGCAGGTGTGCTTCCCTCAGAATTGCATCTCCTACAGTCGCGTGAGTTCCAATAAATCTGGAGCCACCACCATTGCCTCCGGCCAGCAAGCTGACATCCAGTCGGAATGGCTGCCAACCGCCTACGGCGAGTGCATCGTCACCTACACCGCCACACCGTTGGAGAAGTTTGGCAAGACCTACATTGAAAATGAGGGACCGTCGGTCACCGTGCGGTATATCCTCCCCGACCCTGTCGGTATCCACCAGAAGGATGCCGCCAAAGCCACTCCAGTCGCCGCCTACGACGCTCAGGGCCGCCTCACCTCCCCCACTGGCCGCGGCATACGCATCGTGCGCATGAGCGACGGCACCGTGCGTAAAGTCATCGGTCAATAATCCCAAAAATTCTTTTTTTCACGCGTGGCAGACTCACCGGAGCCTGACCACATAGTTTCATTTAACACAATTGTTTATGCGTAGATTTACTATTCTCGCCGTGGCGGCCCTTGCTGCCGTCACAACCGCTTTTGCCCAGCCAATCCCGGCCAGGCAAAAAGTCAAGAAGGCGACCGCAGTGAAGACACCTGAGACAAGACTGCAGAAGGTCAAGCTCTCAGAGGTATCACTCAAGGACGTCATCAAAACCAATGGTCAGAAAAAGCAGCAGGTGCTGCGTGCCAAGACCAACAAGAGTCGCGAGGCCATTCTTGCCCAGAGAAATGCCAAGCGAAAAGTGGCAAAAAGCCGCAAGGCCGGCTCAGGCATCATCATCGACCAGCCCGAGGGCAAATTGTATGATGAGGTGTACAACCACTTCTTCCTCGCCAGCAGTCTGTTTGGCTCATATATGGGTCAGAACCCGGGAGCCATCGGTGAGGTGGTGGAAGGAACCGACGGTTGCCTCTACATCCACAACATCATCTCATCGCTCCAGACCAATGAAGGTTACTGGGTGAAAGCAGAGAAAGTGAGTGGCGACCAGTATGTCATCCATGAGCAACCCATCTGGGAGGAAGATTACTACGGCACCATCTACACCCACTCCATTATGAAACTCAACATGGATGCCGAAGGCAATCTTGCCCTCCCCGACAACACCGACATCTACGTCACATGGAAAGACGGGAAGCTTGAGACCACAGAAGAATTCAACGGTGACAACTTCACCAGCATCATCTCAGCCATCGACGACAGCGGCTATTGGTGCGGAAGCGCCGTATGGGACGTACACATGACCCCGCAGACCGACACAGCCATCACCGAGCTTCCAGAGGATGCGCAGGTGATCCCGATGGTGATGAAATACACCAACGAAGAAGGTGAAATGGCAGCCACCAAGGTGATGGCAGCCTTCGCCGGTGCCGATGTCTTCGTGCAGCTCAACAGCGAGCTCGGATGGGCCAAAGGCTCACTCCAGGACGGAAAGGCTGTTTTCTACAGCGGACAATTCCTCGGAAAGGATTATGGAAACAACATCCAGTCGTATTTCCTGGTGGCTGACCTGGATTTCAATGTCTTGGAAAAGGCTGAGTTTGACGTTGACCTGACCTCCAACACGTTCACTGCAGGCAACATCGTTGCCCTTATCAACGCAGGCAAAGAGGCTGTATACTATGCTGAGGCCTTCGAGAGTCCTGTCATCTTCATGTACATAGACAATCCTGGCACACCTCAGAAGCCAGAGATTACTGAAGTCTCCGACTACACTCCCTATCCCACCTATGGAGAAGGCTATGGCTACATCGGATTCAGCGGATCGTACTTCGATGCAAACGGCAACTTCCTCGACTACGACCAGTTGTATTATAAGGTCTATATCGACGACAAGGTCTATACCTTCCAGCCCGACATCTATGCTTATGACATGGAAGAGCCTACCCAACTCGTGCCCTTCATGTACAATGGTTACGATTTCACGTCCCAGGAAAGCAGTCACTATGTCTACACCTACCTGCAGCCAGTCAAGAACGTGGGTGTGCAGCTCGTCTTTACTGGCGGCGGCGAGACCCATGAGTCGGAAATCGCCTGGTATGAGATGGACAACTACCTCGTCACAGGTGAGGAAGGTGTCATCGCCCATGTGGAGGACGGAGCTCCCAACAAGAAGCTCAACGACGGCGAGATAGCCCTCAACCTTGGATTTGCGATGGGCAAGGAGTCTGGTTTTGGCACCGCCAGCATATCCGATGAGACCTACGACGTGGCCTTCCACCTTGCCGACCCGTCGCTCGTCGGTGCACAGATCACCGCCATCAACGTGCCGTTCCTCAACACCATCGGCATCAGCAACG
This sequence comes from uncultured Prevotellaceae bacterium, assembly GCA_947306845.1. The sequence continues at coordinate 4,607 of CAMZHP010000123.1, read as the reverse complement.
CCAAGGCTTGGCTCTCAAAGACCCTTAGCGTCAACGACGGACAGTTCACAGCTGATGTCGTGACCAAGGAATTTAAGCCAGGCAAAGGCTTTACCCAGGTGGTGCTCGACCAACCCTATACAATCACGGAGGAAGGCATCTATATCGGTTACTCCTTCACCCAGGAAGACAACTCCGAAGCAGTGCCCGTGGTGCTTACTGGCTACACCACCGATGGTGGTTTACTCGTCCACACCAGCGCAGTCTATGCCAACGCATGGTTCAACATGTACCAGCAATGGGGTGACCTTGCCCTCGAGGCCGTGCTCAAGGGTGGCAATATCAAGGCCAACAGCCTGACTCCCGAGAATGCCTCTCAAGTCTTTGCTCAGATCGGACAGGAGAGCGCTGTGAATGTGGACCTGACCAACTACGGCTACAAAGGTGCTCAGAATATCGACTACACATATGAGGTGGCAGGCATGAGCGGTTCGGGACACATCGACCTTGACCCAACTCTTGAGGCCGCCTATGGTGCATACCACAATTTCAAGCTCCCGCTTCCCGCCATCGCCCAGAAGGGAGAGTATCCTCTCAACATCAAGGTGACCAAGGTGAACGGCGAGGCCAACGAGGCTGTCAACAACCAAGACAACACCACCATCTCCATTCTCACCGTAATGCCCAAGAAGCGCCCCGTGCTCGAGGAGTACACCGGCACCTGGTGCGGTTACTGTCCACGTGGTTTCGTCGCCCTGCAGAAGATGAGCAAGCTCTATCCCGATGACTTCATCGCCCTCTCCTACCACAACGACGACCCGATGGAGTTCACCTACTACTTCCCCAGCGACGTTGAGGGATTCCCCGACGCATGGCTCGACCGTGTTTACCAGACAGACGCCTACTGTGGCGATGGAGAATATGGAGAATGGGGCTTCGAGAAGGTATGGCTCAACCGCTGCAACGAATTTGGTCTGGCCGACATCAGCGTAACAGCAGACTGGGCTGACGAAAAGCAGAACGCCATCGACATCAAGACCGTCACCACCTTCCCACTCCCCATCGAGAACAGTCCTTACACCTTGGAGTATGCCCTCGTGGCTGACGGACTCACCGGAACGGGCAGCGACTGGGCACAGTCCAACTACTACGGCGGAACAGAAGGATGGCCCGCCGACATGCTTAAGTTCGTCGCAGGTGGCGATTATGTCAATGGTCTTGTCTTCAACGATGTCATTGTCGCTCGCGAGCCAATCGAGGGAGCCTTCCCCGCCTCTATCGCCGAGGATGCCGTCATCGGGCACGCCCATCAGATGTTTGCCGACGATGCCATCAGCACCAGCTACGAGCCAATTATCCAGGACAAGAACAAGGTGAACGTCGTAGCCATGCTGGTCAACACCAAGACGGGTGAGATTGTCAATGCCGCCAAGTGCAAGGTGATGCCTGCCGGTACTGGCATCAATGCCACCGCTGCCAGCCGTATCATCGACTCAGTGAATTACTACGATCTCTCTGGCCGCAAAGTGCTCATCCCGAATGGTGGTGTCTATATCAAGGCCATCCGCTACAAAGACGGCACGACTCACAACCAGAAGGTGCTGGTGAAGTAATTCCCGCCCTCAGGTAGGGTCGCGATCGCGTCCGCCTATTTATCATCCCGAATTAGAGAATTCAAGAATTTTCTTCATTGAACAATTCGCCAATTCGCTAATTCGGGATTTTTATTTTTTCTCACGAATTTTCGAATTCAAGAATTATCTGTGCTCACCAATTCGCTAATTCGCTAATTCGGGATTTTATTTCTTCTCACGAATTTTCGAATTATCGAATTTTCTGTGCTCATCAATTCGCTAATTCTCTAATTCGGGATTCAGCCGAACATCATGCACAATGGTAATCATAATTCTTAATTTTTAATCCTTAATTCTTAATTCTTCATCATTCGTGTGCCATTTTGTCACACATCACAACATGGTATGGATTTTGACTTTCTTGGGCAGAAACAATAACAAAGAAAGGAGAAAAATCATGACATTCGACAAATTTACCATCAAGGCACAGGAGGCCGTGCAAGAAGCCGTGAACTGTGCCGAACGGGCAGGGCAACAGTATGTGGAGCCCGAGCACCTGCTGAAAGGCATCCTTGTCAAGAACAAGGAAATCACCAACTTCATCTTTCAGAAACTGGGAGCCAACGCCGCACAGATCGAGCGCGTGGTGGACAGTGAGATCAGTCACCTGCCCCGCGTACAAGGCGGCAGCACCTACCTGAGCAACACGACCAACACCGTGCTGCAGCGCACGATGGAGATGGCACAGCAGATGGGTGACGAGTTCGTCTCCGTCGAGCCTATGCTCATGGCACTGCTCGACGTGCAATCTACCGCCAGCCGCATCCTCCGCGACGCAGGCATCACCGCCAAGGACCTGCGTGCTGCCATCGACGCGCTGCGCCAAGGCAAGCAGGTCAATTCCATGTCGGGCGACGAGAACTACCAGAGCCTCTCGAAGTATGCCAAGAACCTGGTGGAGGCTGCCCGTGCCGGCAAGCTCGACCCCGTCATCGGGCGTGACGACGAGATCCGCCGTCTGCTGCAGATCCTCTCACGGCGTACAAAGAACAACCCCATCCTGCTCGGTGAGCCGGGCACAGGCAAGACCGCCATCGTAGAGGGACTCGCAGGACGTATCGTGCGAGGCGACGTGCCCGAGAACCTGCGCGACAAGGAAATATACTCTCTCGACATGGGACAGCTTATCGCCGGCGCCAAGTACAAGGGAGAGTTTGAGGAGCGTCTCAAGAGCGTCATCAACGAGGTGGTGCAGAGCGAAGGCCGCATCATCCTCTTCATCGACGAGATACACACCCTCGTGGGTGCAGGAGCCAGCGAGGGAGCGATGGATGCCGCCAACCTACTCAAGCCAGCCCTCGCACGAGGCGAACTGCGCGCCATCGGTGCCACCACGCTCAACGAATACCAAAAGTATTTCGAAAAGGACAAGGCCCTGGAGCGCAGGTTCCAGACCGTCATGGTTGATGAGCCCGACGAGATGAGCGCCATCAGCATCCTCCGCGGACTGAAGGAGCGCTACGAGAACCACCACAAGGTGCGTATCCAGGACGATGCCTGCATCGCCGCCGTCCAACTCTCCGAGCGCTATATCAGCGACCGCTTCCTGCCCGACAAGGCCATCGACCTGATGGACGAGGCTGCCGCCAAACTGCGCATGGAGCGCGACTCCGTGCCCGAGGAACTGGATGAGATCTCACGCCGCCTTGCCCAACTCGAGATTGAGCGCGAGGCCATCCGCCGTGAGGACGACAAGCCCAAGCTGGCACAACTCGACCACGACATCGCCGAACTGCGCGAGCAGGAGAACGCTTTCAAGGCAAAATGGGAGGGAGAGAAAGAACTCGTCAACCGCATCCAGCAGAACAAGCAGCAGATAGAGACGCTGAAGTTCGAGGCTGAGCGGGCAGAGCGCGAGGGCAACTACGGTCTCGTGGCTGAAATCCGATACGGCAAACTGCAGCAGTTGGAGAGCGAGATTGAGCACATCCAGGCGCAACTCCGGGAGGCACAAGACGGCGATTCCATGGTGCGCGAGGAAGTGACCGCCGACGACATCGCCGAGGTGGTGAGCCGCTGGACGGGCATCCCCGTGACCCGCATGCTGCAGAGCGAGCGCGAAAAACTGCTCCATCTCGAGGAGGAACTCCACCGCCGTGTCATCGGACAGGATGAGGCCATCCAGGCGGTGAGCGATGCCGTACGCCGCTCACGAGCTGGTCTGCAGGATCCGAAGCGCCCCATCGCGTCGTTCATCTTCCTGGGAACGACTGGTGTGGGCAAGACCGAACTGGCCAAGGCGCTCGCGGAATACCTCTTCAACGACGAGGGAATGATGACGCGTATCGACATGAGCGAGTATATGGAGAAATACAGCGTCTCGCGGCTCATCGGTGCTCCTCCGGGATATGTGGGCTACGACGAGGGCGGCCAGCTCACCGAGGCAGTGCGCCGCAAGCCCTACTCCGTGGTGCTCTTCGATGAGATAGAGAAGGCACACCCCGACGTGTTCAACATCCTCCTGCAGGTGCTCGACGACGGCCGCCTCACCGACAACAAGGGGCGCACGGTGAACTTCAAGAACACCATCATCATCATGACGTCCAACCTCGGAAGCCAGTACATACAGAGTCAGATGGAAAAAATGGATGACCACAACCGCCAGCAGATTCTCGACGAGACACGGACACAGGTGATGGAGATGCTCAAGAAGACCATCCGTCCGGAGTTCCTCAACCGTATCGACGACACCATCATGTTCCTCCCGCTCACGCAGAGCGAGATCGCCGATGTGGTGCGCCTGCAGATGAACGGCGTCTGCCGCATGCTCGAGGCACAGGGACTGAAACTGGAAGCCACACCACAGGCCATCGAATTCCTTGCCCGCGAGGGCTACGACCCGGAGTTCGGTGCCCGTCCCGTCAAGCGTGCCATCCAGCAGTTTGTGCTCAATGAGCTCTCACGCCGCATCCTCGCCGAGGAGGTGAGCCGCGACAAGCCCATCATCATCGATGAGTTCGGCGACGGATTGGTGTTTAGAAATTGAAAATTGAA
>CAMZHP010000122.1 GCA_947306845.1 uncultured Prevotellaceae bacterium | reverse complement strand
GGACAGTGGTACACTGCATTGTGCCCTATTGTCAGCCCAATGGGAAAACTGGGCATGGCGGATTATTTTGGGCGAACGATGGTGGCTGCAATGCCTGCCGATGTGAGAATTGGTGTGGTGGCAGTGGCTATGGGTGGTTCTCCCATTGAGATGTTCGACAAAGACAAGTATCAGAGTACGATAGCCGCGAACTCCAGTGAGTGGTATGTCACACTGGCTAAAAACTACTATGGCGGCAATCCATATAAGCGACTCATCGACATGGCGAAAAAAGCGCAGGAGGTGGGCGTCATCAAGGGAATTCTCTTGCATCAGGGGGAGTCGAACAATACCCAGCAGGACTGGCCAAACAAGGTGAAGAAAATATATAATGACATTCTGAAAGATCTAGGACTGGAGGCAAAAGATGTGCCGCTGTTTGCAGGCGAGACGGAATATCAGGATCAGGGCGGGGCTTGCTATGGACACAACACTGTCATCGCACGCTTGCCGCAGGTAATTCCAACGGCCCATGTGGTCAGTGCCAAGGATGTGCCGGGCAATGGAAAGGACCCTTGGCATTTCAGCGTTTCAGGATACCGCATCATGGGTAAGCGCTATGCTTACGAGACGCTGAAGGTGATGGGGATGGAGCCAAAGGCTGATCCCGAATACAATATGCCTGATAACCTCAGGGTTTTCCTTGAGGCTTCTCGTCTAAATAATGTTGGTGATGTTCAGATGAATATGGGCACCCAAAGAACTGTCAGCGTAAAAGCTATCTTCGCTGATGGCCATACGGAGGATGTGTCTGAGAATGTGAAACTTGTCGTTCCTGAGTTCATGACTGCCCAACGCAATACACTCTCCGCCAATGAGGAAGGTGAGGGCACCGTGACTGTGGAGTATACTGACTTCACGGGAAAGACTCAGTCAACTTCCTTCCAGGTGAAGAGTCTCGATCCAGCCAAAAACGATGTGCTGATTGTTAATGGTGGTGATGCAGGTAAGGCTATAGGAGATAAACTGTGCAGGACAACACTGATAGAACCCCTGACACAGGGGAAGACCTATGTGGTCAAGGCTAAGATCAAGGCAGAGAATAGCGGAAGTTGTGCCTTGTGGTTGGTGTGGTCTGACAGTCCCAACAAGGATAATGATGGCAACAGCAAGGACATTCAAAAACAGACTGGTTACAAAGTGACTCAGACTTTCAAGAACTTCTCATGGGAATTTACTGCCAAATATCCGCATGACAAACTACAGTTCGCTTTCGGACAACTCAGGGGTAATGTGTATTTTGATGATGTGACTTGTGTGGAGAAGGGTTCCAATAAGGAAATGGTGGCCAACGGTCACTTCGATTCTGACGACCTCACAAATTGGGAAGTCTTCGGCTCAGCCCCTCTGACAATGGCTATCGGGAAGGAATTCGCCTCTGACATTGAGTATGTAAGGGAAGACAACAACTCCCAATCCAAAGATATCTTCGACCTTCAAGGTCGTAAAGTGTCATCACCGGCTAGAGGTATCTACATTAAAAATGGTAAGAAATATGTGGTGAGGTGACTCCTTACAAAAGGAAAAACAGCGATACTCCTGCACATGAAATGACGGCACCAAGTATATTGCGGAAAGTGATGGGCTGTCCGAAAAGCCAACGTGAAGGCCACAAAATAAGAATGGGTGTGAGCGCCATCAGGGTGGAGGCGATGCCAGCGGCTGTATATTGAACTGCCATGAGTGAGAAACCTACTCCAATAAACGGACCGGAGAAGACAACAAGGACAATGATGGCCAGTCCCTTCCAGTCATGAATACTAGATCGAAAACTAGAAGCTTCACCGCGCAGTAACAGCCAAAGGGAAAAGCACACCAAACCCGCCACGCAGCGGATCATATTGGAACCAAATGGAAGGTAGTTCTCAAACGAGGACAACAAGTTTGACGGGACATCGGTGATATAATGGTCAAGGCCTATCTTGCTGAGCACCAGCCCTACACCTTGACCCAACCCGGCTCCAATGCCGAAGAGGATGCCTTTGGTGGGTAGCTGGAAGGATAATTTGTGGTGATCGCCTCGGCCGAGTACAGAGATGGCTATGCCAGTGAGTGTCACTGCCATAGCGAGCAGCGCATTCCAAGAAAGAGTCTGACCGAGCATCACCCACGCAGTAAGGGCGGTGAACATTGGTGCTAGGGTCATGAAGAGCTGCCCATAGCGGGAACCGATGACAAGATAGCAGTTGAAAAGACACCAGTCACCCAAAAAATAGCCTACCACACCCGACAACAACAGCCAACCCCATGTCACAGGGCCCGCAAAGACAGGGTAGGGGCTTCCGAAAATCACCCACATCAATATGGCGGAGAAAAGGAATGCCATCCCCATCCTCCAAACATTCATGACAAAAACACCAAATCTTCGGCTTCCTACCTCACTGGATAGAGCGGCAATCGTCCACGAACAGGCAACGCCCAGTGAGATGATTTCTCCAATATATCTCATCAAATAGCTTATAATCCACCGCGAAGTTACGAATAAGCGGGCGAAAAGCAAAACAAAACAAGAAGTTTTTGATTTCTCAAATATATTGTGTATTTTTGCATATCCAAGCAAATTGCTCTTGTTCGCTGAGAGCAGCTGCTTGATAATAAGGCGATTGTGAAACAAAAACCAAATACCTATGAGAAAACTATTGATCATTGTTATGACAATGTTTGCAGCGATGACTGCAAACGCGCAAGGGCAGCCACTCTTGAAAACACATGTGGAAACCGGAGATCTGGAGGGCATTCTCGACGGTTCCCTCGCCATTTACAAGGCAATTCCTTATGCTGCTCCACCAGTGGGCAACCTGAGATGGAAAGCTCCACAACCTGCTTTGTCCTGGGAGGGTGTTCTGAAAGCAGAGGACTTTGGCCCGTGGCCACCTCAGCCGTCGCGACGGGGTGGACAGCAACCCAAAATGAGTGAGGATTGTCTCTACCTGGGTATCGCTACTCCTGCCACATCAGTCACCGATCGTCTCCCGGTGATGGTATGGATACATGGAGGTGGATTCCAAACTGAGCATTATGGAGGGGACCTGTGGAGACACCTGGCAATGCGTGGCGTGGTTGTCGTGAGCGTGGAATACCGCACCGGCGCTCTAGGTTTCATGGCGCATCCTGAACTCACTAAGGAGTCTCCAAACGGTCACTCTGGCAACTACGGCTTACTTGACCAAATCTATGCACTCAAATGGGTGCAGCGCAACATCGCCAACTTTGGAGGCGACCCTTCAAAAGTTACCATTTTTGGTGAGAGCGCAGGTGCCATCAGTTGCAGCATCCTATGTGCTTCTCCATTGGCCAAGGGACTGTTCCGGGCTTGCATCAGCCAGAGCGGTGGGTCGTTCGCTCCGTGGTCTGACTCAGCGCGCTCGCTTGTGACTAATGCCTCGCAGAAAGGGGCAGAACAACAGGGGTTGGCTTTCCAGAAACACCTGAAGAAAAAGTCCATTAAACAACTCCGCAAGATGGATGCGCTGGCTCTCACTGGCGACAATGTTGGCTTCGGTGGGTTCTGGCCCTGTGTTGACGGATATGTCATTACCGATGACCTCTATCGGCTCTATGAGCGTGGAGAATACAATGATGTACCTGTGATTGTGATGACCAACAGCGACGAGGGAGCGCTCTTCTCGCGTTCCATGCAACCGGAGGACTTCAAAAAGGCGGCTCAGGGTATCTTCGGTTCCATGGCTGACGAGGCACTGAGACTTTACCCTGCCAATACTGTGGACGAGGCTTTCCATGCCAATGGTGATATGTTCCGCGACATGGGGTTCGCATGGCCTTCATATGCGTGGGTTTCCTTGCAAAATAAATCTGGCAAGCAGCCTGCCTATGCGGCTTTCCTCGCCCAACCTTCAACAAGGAGCTTCTCTGGTGATCCTCGCCGCCGTGGCGTGGCTCATGCCGATGACATTCTTTATCTCAACGGCGAGTTCCTCACACAGCCTGACATATATCCGGCAGAATCTGCTGTTGCAGAGATCATGCAACAATATTGGATTAATTTTGCCAAGACATGTAACCCTAATGGCAAGGGACTTCCTTATTGGCCGCCTTTCGATGTCTCGAAACCTACAACTATGCAATTCAGCAATGGCGCATCGCTCATCATGCTGCCCAATAGTGAGCAAATTCATTTCATCGACCGCTTCTATCAACAAAAACGTGAGGAGACCGAAAGATTGAGAAAGTAATGCCTTACTGTGCCACATGCATGTTGCTCCGACCAAACAACTCTCACCTTGAAAAATTTGGTCAGACGAACGGAAAATAGTATTTTTGCATGTTCTAACCAATGATACGCGCTATTCACATGCATAATAAGAATATCCAAACCCTGATGCTGACAGTGATTCTGTTAGGGGGGATGACTGCGGCCTTCGCCCAGGATTCACTCACCATTAGTGACATCACGTCAGGGAAATATGCAGCCGACAACCTGCGCTCTCTGAAGCCTCTGTCTGATGGGGAGAGTTTTGCACAGATCAACCGCGATCGGGATAAAATTCTCAAATACAGTTTTACCACAGGAGAGGAAACGGGTGTCATTTTCGATGTGGCTGCCACAGAGAACGAACACATTAAGTCCATTGACAGTTATTTGCCGAGTCCCGACAACAAACGCATCCTTATCGCCACTCAGACAAGCCGCATATACCGGCGTTCCTACACCGCGCAGTTTTATGTGTATGAGGTTGATTCCCATCGGCTGACGCCGCTTTCGGCAAATGGTGCGCAGCAGTCCCCGGTGTGGTCTCCCGACAGCCGAAAAGTGGCTTTTGTACGCGACAACAATATTTTTGTGGTGGATATCAATGGCAGTGATGAAAAACAGGTCACTACCGATGGCAAGCGCAATGAGGTCATCAACGGCATACCCGATTGGGTCAATGAGGAGGAATTCAGCATCGCCACGTCCATGGCGTTCACTGCCGACAGCCGCCATATCTGTTGGGTCAGGTACGACGAGAGCATGGTGAAAACCTATGCTTTGCAACTCTTCAAAGGGCTTGCTCCGGAGCGAAAGGAGTACACCGATTATCCGGGATTCTACGATTACAAATATCCCAAGGCGGGATGCGACAATGCTGTCGTTACGGCTTGGAGCCACGACCTGACATCAAAGGTGACTGCGCAGTTCCGTCTGCCCTTGCCTTCCGAGGGTTATATTCCTCGCATCTTTACGGGAATCGGCGAGGGCGATGTGCTGCTCTATACCATGAACCGCCATCAGGACTCGCTCTGTGTCTATAGTGCCGATGCTGCAAACCTCTCATGCCGTCTGCTCTTCACGGAGACCGTGCCCAAATATGTGAAGGAGGAGGTGCTGGGCAATATTGCCTGTTCCAAGAAGGGGGCACTCCTGCCCAGCGAGCGGGATGGTTTTCTGCAGGTCTATCTCATTGACCAGGATTACAGGAGAATCAAAAAACTGACCAATGCCCGATATGGTGTGACCGATATCTACGGCTACGACGAGAAGACGCAAAAGCTTTATTACCAGGCGGCGGGGAGGTCTCCAATGGAGCGTGAGGTGTATGTGACCGACCGCAAGGGGCGCACCACGATGCTTACTCAGCGGAAAGGTTGGAACAGTGCTCTTTTCTCAGCAGATTACAAATATTATATAGGTACGTGGAGCGACATGGAGAATCCATTCCAGTGCGAAGTTTTCACGACAAAGGGAGAAAAACTCCGCTCCGTGGTAGATAACGCCTCACTGAAAGAACAACTCAGCAAACTCAGCCGTCCACAAAAGGAAATGTTCTCATTCACTACTTCAGAGGGCGTCTCGCTCAATGGATGGATGGTAAAACCTGCCCATTTCAATCCCAACAAAAAATACCCTGTCATCATGTTCCAATACAGTGGACCTGGCAGTCAGCAAGTGGTCAACTCCTGGAGCTTCGGCTCGATGGGGCAGGGAGGCATTTATGATCATTACTTGGCCGACCAGGGCTTCATTGTCGTCTGTACTGATGGCAGGGGAACCGGTGGCAGGGGAGCTGATTTTGAGAAATGCACCTATATGCAACTCGGCGAACTGGAGGCACGCGATCAGGTGGAAACTGCCATTTGGCTCGGAAAACAGCCTTATGTCGATTCAGAGCACATCGGTATTTGGGGATGGAGCTACGGTGGTTTCTGCACACTCATGAGCATGAGCGAGGGCAGGGGAGTGTTCCGGGCAGGAGTGGCGGTGGCACCACCCACCAACTGGCGTTTCTACGACTCCATCTACACCGAACGCTTCATGCGCACGCCACAGGAGAATCCTGATGGCTATGCGGTCAATCCTTCTGTGAGAGCAGCACGTCTCCATGGCAGTTTGCTCATCTGCCATGGACTGGCAGATGACAATGTCCACCCGCAAAATACTTTCGAGTATAGCGAGGCACTTGTCCAGGCCGACAAGGACTTCCGCGAAATCATCTATACCAACCGCAACCACAGCATCTACGGGGCCAACACGCGCCATCACCTGCTGAGACAGATCGCGCAGTTCTTCGAGGAAAACCTAAAAGCAAATCAATAAGGAAATCATCAAAAAACGAACACAAACATGAAATCTACCAGTCTTTTTCTTTTCGCCTTGGGCATGTCTGCCATGATGCTGCCCACAAATATGTCGGCCAAAGACGTCAACATCGTAGTCACCAACAATGAGCCTGTACAACGGCAAGAGTTGGTTGAGGTCAGCCTAGATGAGGTTTATGCTCAGATGGGGGTGGCTAAAGGTAAGCAACTATTGGTGAAGAACACACTCGGACAAGAGGTGGCATACCAAATCACTTTCGACGGGAAATTGCTCATCGATGCCTCTGTGAGACCATGCGGAAAAGCATCTTTCACTGTCTCCGAGGGGAAGCCACAGGAAATGAAGGTCTTTGTGACTGGCAAAATGTACCCTGAAAGGGTTGATGACATCGCTTGGGAGAACGACCGCACGGCATACCGACTCTATGGACCTGCCTTGCAGCGTTCAGGCGAGAAGGCCTATGGCATCGATGTTTGGGTGAAGAACACACCAGACCTTGAGGTGGACAAAAGGTATAAGGTGGAACTGAGCAACCACGCCAAGATTCAGCAATTGACTAAGGATGGGAAAAAGGAAGAGGCCAAGCAGCTGGAAATTGAGACGACCTATCATTTTGACCATGGCTATGGACTCGATTGCTACAAAGTGGGACCCACCCTCGGATGTGGTGCGCCTGCCATTATGGAAAACGGACTGCTTGTCATGCCGTACAGCTATAAAGACTACAAAATTCTGGACAACGGCCCACTGAGGTTCACTGTTGAGTTGACTTACAACCCCACGGTGGCCAATGGCGATAAAAACATCATCGAGCACCGCTTGCTCAGCTTGGATAAGGCTCGAACTTCAACCGCATGATCGTATGGTATGAGAATATGTCGAAACCGACGGACATCGCTGCAGGTGTGGTTGTTCATGAGGAGGATACACAGACAATCAGATGCGGACGTGACTTCGTGGCATATGCTGACCCCACGGACAATCCTGCTGCGCAGAACTTCCAGATCTATGTCGCAGCACTATTCCCCAACGGTATTAGTGAGACTCGCACGCTGCTCTACGACCAACCCCGCAACGGCGCAGCAGGCCATGCCGTTGGCATCCTCAAAGGATATACAAGCGCCGATAAGTTTACCTATTATTTCGGTTCTGCCTGGAGCAAGAATGATGTCCGCACTTTTGATGAGTGGGTGGCTCGCATCAATGGTTTCCTTGATGCCCTCCACAGCCCTCTCACAGCCGTGGTCAAATAATCCCGTCAATGTCAAAACTCACCCCCCAAAAAAGAGTCTTATCACCCCCAAAAATAGTAATGTCTAAACTCCCAAACTTCTAAACTCCTAATTAAAATAACAAATATGAAAAAACTTCTATTGGGCGACGAGGCCATCGCACAGGGTGCCCTCGATGCAGGATTAAGCGGCGTTTATGCCTATCCGGGGACTCCCTCAACGGAGATCACCGAATACATCCAGCAGTCGCCACTCGCTATTGAGCGTAACGTACACCGTAACTGGTGTACCAATGAAAAAACAGCCATGGAGGCTGCCCTGGGCATGTCTTACATGGGAAAACGGGCTATGGTCTGCATGAAGCATGTGGGAATGAACGTGTGCGCAGACCCCTTCATCAACTCTGGCATGACAGGTACCAATGGCGGTATCGTGGTTGTGGCTGCTGATGACCCGTCTATGCACTCTTCCCAGGATGAGCAGGACAGCAGGTTTTATGGTCATTTTGCCATGGTACCTGTTTTTGAGCCAAGTTCTCAGCAGGAAGCCTACGATATGATCGGTGAGGCTTTTGAGTATTCGGAAAAAGTACATCTGCCCGTGCTCATGCGCATCACCACACGTATGGCGCACTCGCGTGCCGTCGTTGAGGTGGCAGAGAAAGCTCGCGAAGAGAATGCGCTCAACTACGACTCGGTGGCTGCCAACTGGGTGTTGTTGCCAGTCAATGCACGTCGCCGCAATGATTTCGTCACGGCTCAGCAGGATGCGCTGGAGGAGGATGCGGCTGCGAGATCGGAAGAGCACACGTCTGAACTCCAGTCACGCTTGTCAATCTCGTA
>CAMZHP010000121.1 GCA_947306845.1 uncultured Prevotellaceae bacterium | reverse complement strand
TGATGGTCAGTTCCTCATAGGTGACATACGACGGAGATATCAGACGGTAACTGATATAGGGGTCGATGCTGTCGGGAGAGACGGTGATGGAGAAAGGCTGATAACCCGTCCATTGTCCGTCCTGACAGGCAAAGACCTCCACCTTGATGTCATGTCCCTTGGCTTCTGAAATGAGGCTTTTCCAATCGTTCTTGTCGGGCCGCGCATCCTCACCCCCGCAAATGATCTCGGTATTTCCATACGACAGGCGTGCCACCATCTCCTCTGCCGGCACATCCATTCTGAATGTGAGCGGCGCGATGTTGACAGGAATGGTCACCCCCACATAATCAGGATAGATATGGGGCATCTCCTTTGACTGCTGATAGGAGTCAGGCACGCTGACGCCACCACAAGCCGCCAACGTCAAGGCAAGGGTCACAAGCCCTATGCCGGCATATCTTTTGATGCTATTGATCTTTTTCATGTCCTTTCAAGTCCGTTCAATACAGTTGCTGGTCCCTGTTGAGGAAATACTCATAATAGAAAGTGTGTCCGAAGCCTGGGTACATGCGCTCTTTGAGGATACTCTCCGATACCCCGCCCATCTGCTGTACCCTTTCCATGAAATTGGCATAGGTCTGCTTGACCGTGTCCTCTATCGGAATGGCATTGATATCCACATGGTGCTCAAGCGTCTCATAGAGATATGCAGCCTCCTGGTAATGCGTGGGAATGCGCTGTCCCGGATGCAGTTCCATGTATTTGATGAACCTCGGCCAGAACGTCATGATGTCCTTGGACCACAGTGCCCCGATGAGGGTTTGTTCCTGCAAGACGGGGTCATCCGTATCTATCCTGACAAACTCCTGATAGAGGTATTGCTCCACGATCGCGCGGTCGCTCGTCATTTGGTCCTGGAAACCCATCATGTGCAACACAGGCGCATAATCCTTGTCTTTTCTCAGAGCATCCGGGTGGCCAGCCAACTTCTCCTGCTGTTCTGCCCATCCGCGATGGAAAAGCGTGTGACGGAGCAGATCCAAGTATTTGCGGGCCACCTGGTCCTCACCATTCACCAACGCGCATTTGGCGAGGTATTTCAGGTATTCCGTCCTCCATCCATACTCCACGCCATCCTCTAGGCACCATCGATAGCAGAAATTCACCTGTCCATAGTTGTAATAAATGGACTTTCCGGCAATCTGTGTCATTTTTACGGGGAAGGGAGCTTCCGGCTTCTTTGAACCCACGCGGTAGTGATACATCTCATCCCCCTGCCGGCCAAGTCGGAACAATGCCAGGTTGCGCAGCATGACGATGGCACGGGTTGGCTCATCATCCTCTGCCTTTTCCTCTGCGAGCACGCCCTCCCAGTCACAGTTTTCCATCGCCCGCTGCATCCGCAGTTCCTTATGGAAATTGCTGTCCTTATACCAATAAGAGTAGGTAGTATAACCGACCACCGCCAGGAGCAGGCATTGGAGGACGCCCCATAAAACAGGTCTTCTGACCTCAGCACAGCGGTTGCGCGGAGCATAGCAAGCAGCAGCCACGACTGCCCAGGCAAACAGCAGATAGAACGGGATGTAAAAGGAAGAGTATTCCTCACCGAAGAAGAAACTCGGCCATGCCGCCCGGTAGATGTCATCCTGGTTGGTCTGGTAAAACACCCATCTGTAATACAGGAGCGGAACCACGACCACACAAACAAGTGCCACGACGGTGTCTATGATGCGCCATGACAAGGTGTTGTCTTTCAACCGCCAGGCGATGACCGCCATCAGCACCGTGGCGAGCAGGCCATACACCCCCATGAGAGGATAGGCGCAAACCGAGGCGAGAACCACGAAAACCGTCCGAAGGCCATATTTGGCAGGGATGAGCCGGTAAAGCCACACCAACGCGACTGCGGCTGTCATGCCCATGGTCGCCACGAAGAAATAGCCCCTCAGTTTGATGTAATACACCCAATAACCTACGAACATGTTGGCAATCAGCAGCAAAGCCACCGGTATGAGCAACACCGTCAGCCATTTCCACGGGATGCGGAATGTCCTGGCAGCGACCCACACGAGGAGTGCCCACCAGGCACAAAGGGTGAGGGCGCCCAACCAAGGGATATAGAACAGCTGAGTGAAGAAGGTGCCCAACCATGTGAGCATGCCACCCGGCACCACAATCTGCTGCCAGAAGAAAGTCTTTGTGTCGAGAAACAGATTCAGTTCCTGGGCTTTCCACAGATATTCCCCCTCAAAGACAGTCAGGATGACAGCCGTGGCAACAAGTGCTGCTGCCACGATCATCGGAGGTATGAGTTTGAGATGTTTCATCATCGGCGATTTTTGCAACAAAGATAATTCTTTTTTCTCATTCAAACAAATTCCCGGAAGATTCCCATCGGAAAAGAGAGAATTTGCATGGAAAAATTATTTCTTCAACGTGAATTCGAAAGACAGTCCCCCACCCTTCCCTGTCTGAGCTGTGATGGAGCCACCATGCATCTGAACTGCATTTTTCACGATGGCCAGTCCGAGGCCAGTGCCTCCGAGCGTTCGGCTTCTGCCTTTGTCCAAGCGGTAGAACCGCTCAAAGATGCGAGGAAGGTGCTGTTCGGGAATACTGGCGCCATCGTCGCTGAAGGTGAAGTGCCAGCGGTCGGCCATCTCCTCCGCCACGATGGTCACTGTCGCCCCCTCTCCGGCATAGTTGAGCGCATTGTCTGTCAGATTGCGGAAGATGCTGTAAACAAGCGAGGTGTTGCCGTTGATGACGATGTCGCCTGGCAAGCAGTTGCGCATCGTCATCTGTTTTTCCTCGAACCTCAGCTGTGTCTCCTGCACGATATCAGCCATCAGCTCAGATACATTGAGTCGTTCACGCGACAGCACATCAGGTGCATAGTCCATCCTGTTGAGAATGGACATGTCGGACAGCAATGCAGACAGTCGCTGAGCCTGTGTGTGTGTTCTCTCCACGAATTTCATTCTCATGTCATCTGCCAAGTCGGGATGATCGATGAGGGTTTCGGTATAACCCAGGATACTCGCCACCGGTGTTTTCAATTCATGGGCGATGTTCTGGGTGAGTTGTCTTCTCATCACATTCTGCTGCTCGGCCTGTTCTCTGCTGATGCGGTTGTCCATCCTCTTGGAGTAGCGCAGCAGCAGCCATCCCAACAGGAGCATGACCAAACCTGAGAAGATGATCACATGCCACTCCATCTCCTTGTTGCGTGACTGCACCACATTCCGGTCATAATTCTCAAAAAAGATGAACACCACGGCGTAGATGACGAAGACCGCCATCACGCTGACAAACATTTTCTGGCCTTCTGTGAGTTTTCTCATCATTCAAAGCAATAGCCAAACCCCGACCGTGCCACGACGCACGAAGAGTAGCGCCCGATTTTTTTTCTCATCCTGGCTATGCTGACGTCTACCGTACGGTCGGACACGACGACATCCCTTGGCCAGACCTGCTCCAGCAATTGCTGTCTAGAGAAAACATGTCCCTGATGGGACAGGAGCAACCACAATAGTCTGAATTCCGTTCTTGTGAGAGAGATTTCCTCCCCGTCAGCCCATACCCTTTTGCAACCGACGTCCATTCTGAGCCCTTCATGGCAAATCATGGGGGGAGTATTGGCATGCCGCGTGCGCCCGAGCACCGCTTTCACCCGTACCATCACTTCCTTAACTGAGAAAGGTTTGGCCACATAATCATCCGCCCCGATATTGAAACCCTTCAGCAAGTCATTTTCCTCACCTTTGGCAGTGATGAAAATGATGGGAAGCTGCTGTGTGTCGTCCGAAGCCTTCAGTTGCTGTGCGAGCTGAAAGCCCGACATGCCGGGGAGCATTACGTCCAGCAACAACAGATTGAAGTCTGACAGCTTTCTTTCCAAAGCCTCCTCCGCGGATTCCGCCACCTCAGCGTCGTATCCCTCCGAAAGAAGGTTGAAAAGAAGGATATCACAAATGTCGGGCTCATCGTCCACGACAAGTATTCTCGGTCTCTCTCTCATGCTGCAAATATAGCAAAACTATTTGATAGGAGACGCCAAAAGAGGAAAAAGTTTACTTGCCGAGCCTTGCCTCCACGATATTCACCACATAGTCGCCCAGTTTCTCACACTCGCTCACCACGTCGATGTACATGGTACCAATGGCATAAGAATACTTCTGATTGTTGACATCCTCAATATTTTGCTTCTTGAGCTGATTGCGCATGGTATTGATGTCATTCTCTATGCGGTAAGTCTCATTGATGTCCTGCTCATCCTTTCTGCCCTTCATCACCTTGTTCATCTGTGTGAGGGAATCATCGGCAAGTTTCATCAACTCGTGGATGTGCTTATATTGTTCTTCGGTGAAGTCAGCCTCTCCTTGTTTCTTGCGGTTGAGTGAACGGGCCAGGTTGTAGCAGGCATCGCCCACGCTTTCCAACTCGCTGATCTCACGCAGCATTGCCCGTATTTTCGATTTGGTCTCATCACTGACATGCGCAAAGCTCACCTGCTCCAGATATTTGGCTATCTCTATCTCCATCCTGTCGCTGATACCCTCATATTTCTCAATACGGGAGAAATTCTTGGCAAACTCTTCATCATTTTTCTCTTCAAGCAGAGACTGCACCATTCCAAACATGCGCTGCATACGCACGCCGAAGAGTCCCACTTCTTTCTGCGCCTGCATGACGGCGATTTCCGGGGTCTGCAAGAGACCTCCCTCGATATAGCGCAGTCTTCCCATCTCGGGTTCGTCCTCGGCTTCGGCATCCTTGACCTTGATGATTTTGCAAACGATTTTCTCGATTTGGGGAATGAACCAGATGAGGATGGACGTATTGATGACGTTGAAAGCCGTGTGGAAGGTAGCCAGCACGACACTCAGTTTGGCTGCATTGGCCAGGAAAGCCTGTTCTCCTACAACTTCTTTGGTCATCGTCACATCATAACCGGCAATACCGCAGACCATGTTGACAAAAGGTTGGAAAATAATGAGTATCCAGCAAACTCCGAACAGGTTGAAAAGCATGTGAGCCAACGCCGCCCTTCTCGCCTGTACGGGAGCCGTCAGCGCTGCGAAATTGGAAGTAAGGGTAGTACCGATATTCTCGCCCATGACCAGCGCTATGCCCTGATAAATGGGCAAGGCTCCACTCGAACATAGAATCATGGTAATGGCCATGACCGCCGCCGAGGACTGCACGCACATGGTCAGCACACCACCTATGAAAAGGAAGATCAGCGTGGTGGAGAAGCTTGTCGGATCAAAAGAAGCGAAGAAATTGAGCACAGCTTCCTGTTCGCCCAAGTGCATATCCTCACCCGTCTGTCTCAGTGTTCCCAGTCCGAGAAACAAGAATGCCAGACCGAAGAGGAAATCTCCTTTGTTGGTATGTTTCTTTGTATAAATAAGAATGATGGAGATGAAGAAGGCAGGCCACACGAAATCGGCAATGTTGAACTTGACACCTGCCGTCATGATCCATGCTGTAAGCGTGGTACCGATGTTGGCACCCATGATGACGCTGATGGCCTGAGCTAGAGTGAGCAAACCAGCACTGACGAATGATACCGTCATCACCGTCGTTGCCGTACTCGACTGCACCGCCGCCGTAACCATCACGCCTGTGAGCATACCCGTGAACCTGTTGGTGGTCATCCGTCCGAGAATATGACGCAGCTGCGGACCCGCCATCTTCTGCAAGGTCTCGCTCATCAATTTCATACCAAACATCAATAGGGCCAAAGACCCCAGCAGTTTGAAAACCAGCAACATTACATTACCTTGAATCTCCATAAGTATCTATTGATTTGTTAAAAATAATCGAAATATGTCTGCCAATGTCATCATTTCCCCAACAAAATTACATAGAAAAGAATTCATTGGAGAATAAAAAATGTTACGATTCCGTTACAATGGAAAGCGTCTGATTGAGAAAACATTCACACCTATTCTTTTGATTGGAAGCGTTGGAGAGCTTTGTTGACGATACGTTCATACTCTTCCCCCAACTGCCCCATTCTCATCAGGCAATTGTAGGCCGCATGTCGCACCCCTGAGGATTCGTCCTTCAAAGCGGCGAGAGCTTGGTCGATGATTTCATTGATACCCCTCTCATCGGGAGCATCACCCCGCATCATACACCTTGAGAGGACATGATAGCCACCAATCTGATACAGGGGACGAGAAGAGGAGATCCACTCAAAAGCAAGAACAGGCGCATAGTCCAAATACTGGAAGAGATTGAAGGCCAACATCTCGGCCATCTCCTGCGTTCCCGCCTGCTCCATCCACAGGTCCGCCAATTCGGCAGGCATTTCCTCGGGAGGCATGATCAAGGTTGCGAGGATTTTGCATTCGCGGATGTTCTCTTTCCACAGACCGACAGCGAGATGATAGTCTTTTCCATACTCCTCCGCCATCTTCCTCAAGTCGGTGAAAGCCACTCCCCAGTTCAGATGATAGTCCACTCCGTTCTCCCTCATGTATCGGGAAGCCTCTCCGTTCATGAGAAGTCTGAACGATTGTTTGATTTTTTTTATAGTATCCTCTGTCATAAGGCTGCATAGTCATGTGAATAACGCATCATCTGCTCCTCGTAGGTCTCCGTGTAATCAGCCACCACATCGACGATGTTTCCATCATCGGCACGAACAAGCGTCAGTCTTGGGTTGAGGAATCCTTTGTAAGGAGCCAAATTGAGTGTTTTATACCTTTCCAGTATTTCCTTGTGCAACATTGGATCCACCTTGACAGCATACGTCTCCACCAGCTCTTTTGCCGCCTCATAGTCGCCCACGCTCTTGATTCGCTGTATCTCAGCCAGCAGTTCGGCGAATGCCCGTCTCAGCCTAGGATAATCTGATATTTTCAGGTAAGTCTTTTCCCCTTTCCTGACCAGTTGCATCGCCCCGTCGGAATGGTCATAAGTCCATCTGGCAATAAGCGCCCTGTTGCGCATGTGTGCCTCCTCAATCTGATTTCCCGGCTGTATTCGGGTCAGCTGAGTCATCAGGCCATTCATCAGGTATGAGTAATACTGGGCCTTGTATGCCTGCCCGTCAGGAAGCAAGCCCAGTTCAATCAATTTGGAATCGGCCATATAGTAAAGTCCGAACAAATCAGCCCTTGCCTCCTCGATGGTACTCCCGTATGCTTTCAGCGCATCCGGGTTGGTTCCCGGCAACAGTTGTCCGCTTCCATGTCCCAGGCACTCATGCAGGTCGGTGTGAAGATCGTCACAGGCGTCACCATATTTCTCGATGAGCGCCAGCGTTTCCTCATCCGCTATGAATTCCTCCTTGAATCCATTGCCATGAGCCGCTTTGTTGTAAGCATCTGTAATATTGCTGATAGTGATGCTCTTGCTGCCATGAGCTTCCCTGATCCAGTCGGCATTGGGCAGGTTGATGCCAATGGCGGTTGATGGGTATTCCCCGCCTCCCAGCATGGCCGCACAAATGGCGTTGGCAGTTACTCCCTTCACCACTTGTTTGCGGAATCTCGCATCGACGGGCGAATGGTCCTCAAACCACTGCGCATGATTGCTGATTGTTCTCGTCCTCAGGCTTGCCACCTTGTCCTTGTATTCAACCAGCCCCTCCCAGGTGGCCTTGATGCCAAGAGGATCGTCGTAAACCTCAATAAATCCATTGATGAAATCGACATCACCCTCGTGACACTCCACCCATTTGATGGAATACTGATCGAAAGTATGCAAGTCGCCTGTCTGATAATAGCTGATGAGCAAGTCGATCACCTCACGTTGCTGATCATTCTCCGCCACCTCGGCAGCCTTGCGAAGCCAATAGACAATCTTGCTGATAGCCTCCCCATAAAGGCCATTCTCCTTCCAAGTCAGCTCCCGGAATTCGCCATCCACCTTGACAAGACGGCTGTTGAGGCCCCAGGAAGGCGGCTGCGTGTTGCCGTCAGCCTTCATTTTGGCATAAAAGTCCTCCACTTCCTCCTGCGTCACATTCTGGTAGAAATTGCAGGCGGAAGTCAGCACCAGATCTTCCCCGTCGTTCTTGTTCACCCTTTTGGGCAATACTTTCGGATCGAAGATGACAGGCCTCAACTGACGGATCATCTCATCAACCGTTTGTCCCTCCCTAAGAGGCAAAGATTCCGGGTTGAGCTTGCGGATCATCATTTCCCAATACTCTTCTGAGAAATCCGGAGTGAACTTTTCACCCCCGTAATGATGATGAATGCCGTTGGAGAACCACAACCGCTTGAGATAGGCCATCATCGCCTGGAAATTTGGATCTTCATCAAGTCCCTGTTGCCTGACATACAAACAGACAACCTCCAGCAGTTTTCTGATCTGGAGATTGTCTGCGCCCATTTGGTCGAATGTGATGTCACGCCCCCACAGGGTTGCCTCAGAAAGATAATAAATGTAAAGTTTCTGTTTTAACGTCAGTTGGCTGAATCCGTTGAGCCGGTACCTCAGCATCTGAATGTCGGCAAATCTCTCACCGGCGTAACAAAAATCCTCTGTCATTCTACGGTTCGATTGAAGCTGTCACTTTAGACTTTCTGCCCTTCCTTTTCACTTCTTTCTGTGCAGGATGCTGCGCGAAATGTCTGAGCTTGTATTCCCGCGGTGTCACGCCGTTGATCTTGTAGAATGAGGCATAGAAAGACTGGCGGTTGGAGAAGCCTACCATATTACTGATATCCTCCATGTTCAGGTCCTGATATCTCTTGTCTACCAACAAAGTCAGGGCTTCCTCGATGCGGAATTTATTGACAAAAGACGTATAGTTCATGTGGAA
>CAMZHP010000120.1 GCA_947306845.1 uncultured Prevotellaceae bacterium | reverse complement strand
TGGCGCTGATGCTGTACACCTCGATGTCCTTGCGTGTGGGCGGGTTGATGATGCCGTAGTCATCGTAGATGAGTATGCCGCCGGGTTTTACTTTCGGCTCAAACTTGTCGAGAGAGGGCTGGTTGAGCACGATGGCGATGTCGTAGCGGCTGAGGATGGGCGACGAAATGCGGTCGTCGCTGACGATGACAGTGACGTTGGCCGTTCCGCCGCGTTGCTCGGGACCGTAAGCGGGCATCCAGGTCACTTCCTTGCCTTCCATCAGTCCTGAGTAGGCGAGGATCTTGCCCATGGAGAGCACGCCCTGTCCGCCGAATCCTGATATGATGATTTCCTTTTTCATACTTTCTGATTTCAATTTTCAATCTTGAATTTTCAATCTTCAGTGGTGTCCTTCAGGTCGCCTTTGGGATAGAACTTGAACATATTCTCCTGCATCCATTCGTTGGCCTGTTTGGGGGTGAGTTTCCATCCGCTGTTGCAGGTGCTCACAAACTCGACGAGGCATGAGCCCTTGCCGGCCATGGATGCCTCGAAAGCCTTGCGCAGCGCTTTCTTTGCCTTGCGGATGGCTGCCACATTCTCCACGCTCTGGCGTGTGACATAGCAGGTGCCCTCGAGGGTGGCGGCGATCTCAGTCATCTTGAGTGGATAGCCATGAAGTGCTGGCTCACGTCCGTAAGGGCAGGTCGATGTCTTCTGTCCGATCAGCGTGGTGGGTGCCATCTGTCCGCCCGTCATGCCATAGATGGCATTGTTGATGAAGATGATGACGATGTGCTCGCCGCGGTTGAGAGCGTGGATGGTCTCGCAGGCGCCGATGCAGGCCAAGTCGCCGTCACCCTGGTAGGTGAACACGAGGCGGTCGGGCCAGAGCCGCTTGATGCCTGTGGCCACGGCGGGAGCGCGCCCGTGGGCAGCCTCCTGCCAGTCGATGTCGATATAGTTGTAGGCGAAAACACCGCAGCCCACGGGTGAGATGCCGACGGTCTTCTCTTCCATGCCCATCTCCTCTACCACCTCGGCGATGAGTTTGTGCACAACGCCGTGTGAGCAGCCGGGGCAGTAGTGCATGGGCGTGTCGTTCAATAGTGCCGGTTTCTGGTATACCAGGTTCTCCGGACTGATTATATCTTTTGCTTCCATCATTTCATCAGTTTGGTTTTCAATGCCTCCACTATCTCTTCCGGCTCAGGGACGATGCCGCCCAGGCGGCCGAAATGCTCCACCGGTACCTCGCCGTTGATGGCCAGGCGCACGTCCTCCACCATCATGCCGGCGTTGATCTCGGCCACGAGCACGCCCTTCTTGCCTTTCGCCAGAGCTGCCACTTCCTTGGAGGGGAAGGGCCACACGGTGATGGGGCGAAGCAGTCCTACACGGATGCCCTCGGCGCGTGCCAGTTCGATGGCTTTCTCAGAGATGCGTGCCGCGCTGCCGAATGACACGATGATATACTCGGCATCGTCGCACTGCATGGTCTCGTATCTCACTTCCTTATCGCGGATCTCCTGGTATTTCTCCTGCAAGTGGATGTTGCGCAGCTCCATGGCCTCGGGCTTGAGTTCCAGTGAGGTGATGACATTGCGCTTGCGGTCACGTGTTTTGCCGGTTGAAGCCCAAGGACACTGCTTGATGACCTCCTCGTCGGTACGGCGGGGCTTGTAGGGTGGCAGCACGATTTTTTCCATCATCTGTCCGATGACGCCGTCGCTCAGAATCATGGCGGGGTTGCGGTATTTGAAAGCGAGCTCAAAGGCGAGATCGACGAAGTCGGCCATTTCCTGCACCGAGGAGGGTGCGAGGGTGATGACATAGTAGTCGCCGTTGCCACCACCTCTCGTGGCCTGGAAATAGTCGCTCTGTGACGGTTGGATGGTACCTAGTCCGGGACCTCCGCGCTGCACGTTGACAAACACACCGGGGAGTTCGGCACCTGCCATGTAGGCAATTCCTTCCTGCATGAGAGCCACGCCGGGACTTGACGATGAGGTGAGGGCGCGCTTGCCGGCTCCGGCGGCGCCATATACCATGTTGATGGATGCTACCTCGCTCTCTGCCTGCACCACCACCATGCCGGTGGTCTCCCAGGGCTTGAGGGCGCAAAGGGTCTCAATCACCTCACTCTGCGGGGTGATAGGATAGCCGAAATAGCCGTCGGCTCCGCAGCGGATAGCGGCATGGGCGATGGCCTCATTGCCTTTCATCAGTGTTACTTCTTGTTCTGCCATCTCTTAATCCTCCATTTTTTTGCGGTAAACAGTGATACATCCGTCGGGACATACGATGGCACATGAGGCGCACCCGATGCAGTCGTCGGGACGTGCGGGCTCAATGTAGGGATAGCCCGACACATTGACCTTCTTGTCGGCAAGGGCGATGACATCCTTGGGACAAGCCTCAATGCACAGGGAGCATCCCTTGCATCTGTTCGTGTTGACCACGATTTGACCTTTGATTTTTGCCATAATTGATATTGTTAGGGTATTTTTGCTTTGTTTTGCGGACCTGACACATCGCCTTCCTGCTTTTATCTGCGCGGATGTGATGTGGCGGTCTGGCTATGGATTGTAATAATCCTTGTGGTAGAAGCTGAGGATGTCGTCGAGCATCTCCTTGGCATGGACGGCCGGACTCTCCGGGTCGAGGGCGATGGCCTCCATGTAGTGGTTGATGGCCTCCTGCCAGTTGCCTTGGCGGCGATATTCGTTGCCTTTTTGGTAGTACTCCTCCGCTGTCATTGGTAATATTCCTTTTTCGCTGCGGCGAGCGTGTTCTTCATCAGCGAGCAGATGGTCATGGGACCTACGCCACCGGGAACGGGGGTGATCATGGAGCATTTTTCTGCTACCTCGTCAAATTTCACATCGCCGTTGAGGCGGAATCCGCTCTTGCGGGTGGCGTCGGGCACACGGGTGGTGCCCACGTCAATGACTACCGCTCCCTCTTTCACCATGTCAGCTGTGACGAAGTTGGGCTGTCCGATGGCGGCGATGAGGATGTCGGCGTTGCGGCATTCCTCCTTCAGCGTGGCAGAGTGGCTGTGGCACACGGTCACGGTGGCATCGCCGTAGTGCTTCTGCATCATCAGCTGTGCCATGGGCTTGCCCACGATATTGCTGCGGCCGAGGATGACGCACTTCTTGCCGCTGGTGGCCACGCCGTAGCGGCGCAGTAGGGTGAGGATGCCCAGTGGTGTGGCAGAGATGAAGCAGGGCAGGCCGATGGCCATCCGTCCCACGTTGATGGGATGGAAGCCGTCGACATCCTTGCGGTAGTCGATGGCCATGATGACTTTCTGCTCATCGATGTGGCGGGGCAGGGGCAGTTGCACGATGAAGCCGTCGACATCGTCGTCGGCATTGAGCTGTGCCACCTGCTCCAGGAGTTCTTCTTCGGTGATGTTATCCTCCATACGGATGAGGGTGGACCTGAATCCGCATGCCTCGCAGGCAATCACTTTGTTCTTCACATAGGTCTCCGACCCACCGTCGTGTCCTACGAGGATGGCGGCCAGATGAGGCCGCTTGCCGCCTTGGGCGATGATCTCACTCACCTCGTCGGCTATCTCTTGTTTGATGGCGGCTGCTGTTGCCTTTCCGTCGATCAGTGTCATATTTTCGTCTATTTGGGCATGTTGGGCATCTTGCCCCTCATGGCGTTCATCATCATGTTCATTTTCGAGGTGTTGGTCACCATCTGCATCATCTTGCGCATTTGGTCAAACTGCTTGATGAGCTTGTTCACCTCCTGGATGGTGGTGCCTGAGCCACGTGCGATGCGCATGCGGCGGCTCTGGTTGAGAATCTGCGGGTTGGCCCTTTCTTTGGGGGTCATGCTCTGGATGATGGCCTCGATGCTCTTGAAGGCGTCATCATCGATGTCTACATCCTTGATGGCTTTCCCCACTCCGGGTATCATCGAGGCGAGGTCCTTGAGGTTGCCCATCTTCTTGATCTGCTGGATCTGAGCCATGAAGTCGTCGAAATCGAACTTGTTCTTCTTCAGCTTGTCCATCATCTTCTTGGCTTCTTCCTCATCGTAGAGGGCCTGTGCACGCTCCACGAGACTCACCACGTCGCCCATGCCGAGGATACGGTCGGCCATGCGTGAGGGGTGGAAGGCGTCGATGGCCTCCATCTTCTCTCCTGTTCCTATGAACTTGATGGGCTTGGTCACCACCGTGCGGATGGAGAGGGCTGCACCGCCGCGGGTGTCACCATCGAGTTTGGTGAGCACCACGCCGTCGAAGTCGAGGCGGTCGTTGAAGGTCTTGGCGGTGTTGACGGCATCCTGGCCGGTCATGGAGTCCACCACGAAGAGGGTCTCATCGGGATTGACAGCCTTTTTGAGCGACTCGATCTCGCGCATCATGTCCTCATCGATAGCCAGTCGGCCGGCGGTATCGATGATCACCACGTCGTGGCCTTTCGACTTGGCCTCACGGATGGCGTTGTTGGCGATGGCCACCACGTCTTTGTTGTCGGGTTCGGAATAGACGGGGATGCCGATTTGCTCAGCCACCACCTTGAGCTGTTCGATGGCAGCGGGACGGTAAACGTCGCAGGCCACCAACAGCGGGTTCTTGCGCTGCTTGGTTTTCAGCATGTTGGCAAGCTTGCCGCTGAACGTAGTCTTACCGGAGCCCTGCAGACCCGACATGAGGATAATCGAAGGACGGCTGCTGAGGTTGAGGCCGACGTTCTCGCCGCCCATCAGCTCTACCATCTCGTCGTGGACGAGCTTCACCATCAGCTGACCGGGCTTCACGGCCGTCAGCACATTCATGCCCATCGCCTTGCGCTTCACCTCGTCGGTGAAGGTCTTGGCCACCTTGTAACTTACATCGGCCTCTATCAGGGCTTTGCGTACATCCTTGAGGGTTTGGGCCACATTGATCTCGGTGATTTTTCCCTCGCCCTTGAGCATCTTGAACGAGCGTTCAAGTCTCTCACTTAAATTCTCAAACATCTTCTAAAAATGTATCTTTTCTAAATATTTATACAATCTCTTAAAATCAAGACAAAGGTAGATATTTTTCTCCAAATATCAATGATTACAGCGGTTTTTTTATAAATAGCTCTAGAAAATCTAGAAGATCTAGAAAATCTAGGAGATCTAGAGAATCTAGAAAATCTAGATAATCTAGAAAATCTAGAAAAAATCAATAAAATCTCGCCACGAGAGGCAGATGGTCGCTGTTTCCCCCGTGATATCTCATGCCGATATAGGTGCGCCGTGGCTGCTGCCCACCATATTTCTCGTCCTCCTCGGTGAGGAAGGGTGCGTCCATGATGTGGCATGAGGTGAGTTTTTGGGCGAGGGTGTCGCTCACGAGGATATGGTCGAGGCTTCCCCACTGTCCGCGGTGCTTGTAGGTGCCGCGTGCTCCGTGTTGTCCTTTGGCGTCACGAGAAACATTGGTGAATTGGTGGTGGTAAAGGCAGACCAATGCGCTGTCGTTGGCATAGTCGTTGAAGTCGCCGGCAATGATGATGTGCGAGCCGCTGCCAGACTGGCGGATGGAGTCGGTGGTGGCGATGATGCGCTCTGCCACACGCAGGCGGTAGGGGCGTGTGGCATGCTCACCGCTGACTCGGCTGGGGGCATGCACCACCATCACGTGCAGCGTGTCGCCTGTGGAGACGAGTCCGCTGACGTACAGGATGTCGCGGGTGGCATGTTTGCCTTCGGGCGGACTGACGGCGATGGAATGGTGGGAGAGCAGGCGGAAGGCGAAGGGGGAGTAGAGCAGTGCCACGTCGATGCCGCGCTCGTCGCCCGACTGTGTCATCACATACTCATAACCGGCATTGCGCAGCAAGGAGCGACGGGTGAGGTCGTGCATCACAGAGTCATTCTCGACCTCGGTCAGTGCCACGAGGTCGGGAAGTGTCCATTCCTCTCCCTCTCCACCGCAGGAGATGATGGTGCGTGCGATGCTGTTCTGCTTTGTCCAGTAGCGGCGGTTGTCCCACTTCCTCGTCGCTTCAGGCAGATACTCATAGTCGTTCTTCCCCTCGTCGTGTCGGCAGTCGAAGAGGTTCTCGCAGTTGAGCTCCACAAAGGTGAGCCAGGAGGTGAGCAGCAGGGAGATGAGCATGGATGCTTAATGATGTCTTTCAATCACGCAGGTATGAGTTTTTTTCTCCTTGTCATAGTTGACGCCCACAAGCAGGAGGTTGTCGGCATGTTGTGCTACTTTGGCAGGGTATTGCTTGCGCTTGATTTGTTCTATCGCCGAGTCTGCATCCTTGTCGTATTTCAGTTCCAGTACAATGGCGGGCGAATCGACATTTTTTCTGGGAATGAGAACCAAGTCGGCAAATCCCTTTCCTGAAGCCAGTTCGCGGTGGAAGACATAGTTGTTGCGGGCATAGTAGTAGGCGAGTGAGAGTACACATGCCAATGAGTTCTCATTGTTGTATGAGAGGATGCTCGTGTTCTCATCATGAGCAGCATCCACGCCACGTGCCACTGCCTCGCAGTCACCATTGAGGGTATCCTTTAACAATTGCTTCGACTCCTGGATAGCATCGGTGACGGGTTTCCAGTTGGTCACATTCACTGCATTCACCATTTCTCCGGCCACTTCCCGGTTGGGGATGTAGCACTCTTGTTCATAGCGGTCGTATGAGAGGTAGCCGAGGTGGATGAGCACGGTGAGCACATCATCGCGACTCCGTATGACTGACATGTCGTTTTGGAAGCCTGTGGGATTGACTGAGCACCTGCCTCCAGCAAGCATCTTGATAATATCGTCCTTCAGACCCTCATAATTCATTTGGATATAATTTGCCACGGCATCGAAGGCACCTGTGCTTGCCCAGTAGCTAGCGCACCAATTGTTGTCAACAGCCTGCATCACTGAGTTAGGGTTGAACATCGATGGTTCACTGCCTATTTGGTAACCGTCATACCATTTCTCCAGATCATCAAAGTCCATGCCATGCTTTGTTGATAGTTCCCTTACTTCGTCTTTGGTGAAGCCAAAATAACTGGCCATTTTACGTGGGGTCACCATCGAGTATTCAATAAAGTTGTTGAGTGCCGACTCTGTTTTGTATTTCTTGATGGGCAAGATGCCAGTCATGTACACCCCAGCGAAAACGTTGGTAGCGTTCACTCCCTTAAACATCCTGCGGAGCCAGTTCACATAGCGGTCCATGGCTGTGGTGCCAACCTTGAACTCGCGGCAGATGGCATCCCACTCGTCGATGATGAAAATGAAACGCTCGCTTGTGGCAGCTGCAATGCGGATGAGGTAACCCATTAAATCATCAGTATCACGTACTGCTACATCAGGATAGGCCTCAAGAATGTCGGCTTTTAGTTCTGCTTCTATGATGCCTACAATGTCATCATCGTGGAAACGGGTGGTAAACTCGGTCAAGTCAAGATAAATGACAGGGTATTTGTTGAGGTGTTCCTCAAAAGACGGGTCTTTGGCTATCTCCAAGTCAGTGAACAATTCACGGGAGTTCACGGAGTGGTCGTAGTAGGCGCAAAGCATTTTTGCAGCCATCGACTTGCCGAAACGGCGGCAACGTGTGACACAACTGAAACACCATTCCGACGAGAGTGTGTCGTTGACGATGGCGATAAGCTTGGATTTGTCAACATATTCCCGTTTGCGGATTCGTCTGAAAGCCTCATTTCCGAGGTTGATGTATGTTCCCATATCGATGCCGGTTGGTGAATGACGATGCGAAGATAAGCATTTTTTTCCAAACGGCAAAGATGGCTATATAAAAAATCCCTGAGCCTTGAGACTCAGGGATTTTTATCTATGTGATGGAATACAAATTACAATCCTTTGTCGAAATGATCCCAAACATATTTATTGCCATCGGCTTCAATACCTTCTTCATCTTTTCCCTCCCATCCAATTTGCAATTCATCGTCGACCAATCCTTGCATTTTAACAGTTGAGGCGCAAATCATTTCCATATTGATATCGGCAATCAGCTCACAGACGGGTGTTATATATATCTTTTTCATAATTAGTGCTTTTAAAATTATTTGACAATCACTTTCTTACCATTCACGATATAAACACCGCGCGAGTATTTCTTCATGTCAGATGCCTTACCCATGTAAACACCGCTGACAGAATAGACATCATCATTATTCCTATAGTTAGTGCTGATACCTTCAACGGCTGTCAACTCATTATCAACGGTAATGCTGATGTTGGAAAGGGGTGAATCTGAAGATGATCCATCTCCGAAGACAATCTTTCTTGCACCATCACTAAGAACAAAATAACCTCTAAATCCTTTAATAGTGGACTTACCTGTTGAATAGTAGAATGAGTTTCCATTTAGGAAAATCCCTTCCTCAGGAATATTCTGTTTATAGTATACACCCACGAAATCAATGGTCATCTCCTCATCATCTTGATTTATAATAACACTTTTCGGATGATCACAATTTATATTTTTTTTGATTTCAAAACTCTCCATGGGTTCTTCTGTTTTGATGAGATAGAGTTGGTTTGCATTAATTTTTGATACACCAGACTCAAAATTCAATTGAATGACATCATCTACAATGGTGAACTCGCTTATTTCTGCTATCTCATGACTCGGCCAAGATGCTCTTTGAGTTTTAGTAAGATCGAACGGCAGACATAATGTTGACCATGTACCTGCCTTAATGTTACGCAACACTTTCACATTTTCCGTGGCTGTTCCAGGGGTATTCATGGGAGAATTAGGAGAACTCTCATCAAGCACCCTGGGAGCATCTGTAACATCCAACTTAAGGGAAGGTATATTGACCGTATAATTTTTACCATCGGCTCCGCTTAAATCTATCTC